>PWUP01000280.1 GCA_003562535.1 Gammaproteobacteria bacterium
CCACATCGATGCCGATTTCACCGTGATCAGCCACAGCGCAGGCAATTAATCCCTGGGTATGCGACACATTAAACCGCAGACCCTGCGCTTGTGGATTGACGATTTCTGGGCGACCCTGCGGCCCAGGCTGAAAGCGCCAGGCTGAAGGGGGCAGGGGACGGTAATGGCTGAGCATGGTGCGCACCAGAACCCGAGTCAGCAGGTAGGCGTGCTGGGCAGCCGGACGCTGTAAGCGCTGATAATGATGCTGTTCTGTGGAGTCCAGCACCGCCTGGTAGCGGGGCTGGAGTTCAGATGCTTGGGCGTCATCCGGCCAGAGCAGCCAGATCTGCGGGCCTGGCAGCCGTGCTGAAGATCGCTGGACTGGTTCGCCGTGCGGTTCAGAGCGCCGGGTCATCGTCTAAACGCTGATAAGTCCAAGCCATGAGACCATCATCCAGAGTGACGATAATGCGCTGGTAGCGCCGACCGAGGCGTTCATAACGATCCAAGGCGCGGAGTTCTTGGTCATTGACCGTCACCACCAGTCCCTCAACATAATGCTCGGCATCGGCAACAAGGGTCAGTCCGTCACGACGGAAGCCAGATAACCGTGCCGGTTGGGGTTGACCTGATCGCCCCATAATCATCACTCGCAAGGGAGTCCATTGCAAAGTGCCATAGACAAATAGAGGTTGCGCATCTGGGCTAATCCCTACGAAGATTGGCGGGCGCAGGACGTCATCGACCGGCGTATAAATCCGCAGCCACTGCTGATGAGCCAATACACTCAGCAGCAGGCCGATGATGATGGCCAGCGTTAACCGATAATAGGACAATCGGTTCATGCTTACGAATCGGTAGATCTATGACGCTGCCCCAGCAATAAGGGCGTGATCTGCGCCGCCAGATGCGGCGCGGTGTCAGTTGACGGGATCAGTGTCCGAGGTAAGGCCAAATACTCCACAATCAAGGCACAGGCTTGGGTCCAGTGGCGGGCGATCTCGACCCGGTAGCCGGTGCTGATCAGCGCCTCATGCCAGTCACGCTGGCGCGCTGACAAACGTCCGACGGAGGATTTCATCTCGATAAACAGCCCGGCGTGATCTCCTTGAGCCACGGGTAGCAGCAAATCAGGCACGCCATCTTGCGCCCCTTCCGCTTTCAGACGACCAGCGGTTCGCGGTTTGCGCAGCCCACCATTGGGGATGGCGAACAATAAGCCGACTGAGGGAAAGCGCATTTTTACCCCATCGCGCCAAGTGATCAGCGCGACTTGGTGTTGGTGTTCTTCGTCGCGATGGTTGCGCGAGGCGGCCACCGGAGCGGTGCCGGTTTCCGCCCAGTGGGTCCAGGCTTGACGGCGCAGCGATCGCCGTGACAATTTGGGCGCTTTATGAGTGGTCGCCATTCAGGGGGGAGTCGTGGTGAATACTGGGTTGATCAGCATAGCGGTTTATAAGGGGCTTGGCTACCGATGGTGCGGAGCGGTCATTTAATGCTTTTAAGACGAGGCCATCTCTTGTAGCATAACTGGCTAATATTTTTTTAGATATTTTTTTCAATGAATCGCTTTAGGATCAGACACGGTGCCTACCATTTTAATCGTTGAAGACGAACAGTCTATCCGTGACATGTTGCGTTTTGCTCTGCATGCCGCAGGTTACCAAACCATCGAAGCGGCTGACACGCATGAGGCTAGGGTGCGGTTAGCCGAGACGGTGCCCGAATTGATTTTATTGGATTGGATGCTGCCGAGCGGCAGTGGGATCGACTTGGTGCGGCAGATCAAGAAAGACGAACTGACTGCAGACATCCCGATCATTATGCTCACCGCCCGAGTGGAAGACGAATATAAAGTCAAGGGTTTGGAAACGGGTGCGGACGACTACATCACCAAGCCGTTTTCCATGCGTGAATTGCTGGCTCGAATTCGGGTGGTATTGCGCCGCAGTAGCCCTGAGAGTGTTGAGGGTTCACTGCAGATGGGTGAGTTAGTGTTAAATCAGCAGACTCAGCAGGTAACCTGTCAGGGTGAACTGCTCGATTTAGGCCCCACCGAGTATCGTATGTTGGCCTTTTTTATGGCGCATCCTGAACGGGTTTATAGCCGCAGCCAACTCTTGGATCGGGTTTGGGGGCGCAGTGTGTATGTTGAAGAACGTACAGTCGATGTGCATATTCGCCGTCTGCGTAAAACCTTAGAGCCGTTTGGCCAGCATCATTTGATCCAAACCGTGCGCGGTGCGGGTTATCGGTTTTCACAGCAGTATTAACTCAACGGTCACTATAGCCGTTTGCTTTGATTACCGGACTGCTGTTGAAGCAGTGTCGCGGTAGGTAGGGTGCTGCGATCATGCCAAACCAGCCGCCACGAACAGACCGATAACACAGCCTAAGCCCAGTAACCAAGCCAAACTGCGAACTGTGGAACGATCACTAATGTAGCAGTAACCGAACACCACACGGGCAAGAATGAACAATCCTGCCAACAGGTTAATCGTATCCTGCGAAACTCCGGCAAGATGAGCGATAATAACCGCTGCAGCAAACGGGGCAAACGCCTCGTGGCTATTAAGTTGCGCCCAGTGGGCGCGGCGGCGGTACCCCTCCAAGGTCTCTAGGAAATCTCGGGGCTTGCGATTATCAAACGTTGACAACCCAATCTTAGAAATACCCGCAAATCCATAAGGCATTAGGGCTGCGATTAACACACACCAGTACGCTAACGTCATTAGAATGTCCTATAACTCATGATAATATATATGGAACTTAGCAAGTAATCAGCAAGGGATTCAGCATGTTCCATACCCCAGTTTCAAGCGTTGCCACGCTTGAAGTGAAGCAACTGCCACAACAGCAAACGCTACAGGCCGCCGTTGAATTGATGGCCACTGGTGGCATTCCTACTGTCATCATCACCGGTGGCTCTTCCTTGCGTATTCTTACCACACGAATGGTGATCACTTTACGGCTGGCTCAGATCAGTTTCAAGACTCCCCTAGCCACGCTGGATCTGCCGGCGATGTGTCCACTGCCCCCCGAAACCCGCATGGCGGATGCCTTATGCGTGCTACAAAACACCCCTTCTGAAACGATTGGTCTGGTTGATCAGGGGCGGTTAGTCGGGATGGTGAATTATGCCGATGTCATACAGGCTCTAGACCCGCACACTGTGACTGAGCAGCAACGCATCAAAGAATTACTCCATCTAGGCGATTACATCCGCTGCTTACCTGAAGACCGCCTGTACACTGCACTGTTGAAGCTGCACATTGCCGAACACACGGCTGCTTTGATTGGCCCCTCAGCCGATCAGGTGCTGGGGATTCTGACTTACGGCGATATCATTCGCGCACTCAGCCAAGATTCGAGCGCCACTCAAGTGCTCGGCTCGTTGATGAGCACCCCGGTGATCACTGTGCCGGATCATCTGACTTTGAATGAGGCGTTGCAGGCCACGCGAGAACGCGGTTGCAAACGCCTCGTTATCTGTAATGAGCACCAACAGATCAGCGGGCTGCTGCATCGGAAGGACTTGGTGGCCTTGGCCTTTAGGCGCTGGTTGGAGGGACGCGCCACACCCGAGAGGTTGCCCGATGGCTCAACGACTTGGAATGACTCTATCTACGACATCACTGAGCGCAAGCAGCAGCAACTGGCCTTAGAATCTGCCACCACCCGCTTTGATCTGACCATGGAAGCCACAGACACCGGCCTATGGAGTTGGGACCTGATGACCAACGCGGCAGAATGGTCGCGCCAAACTTATCGCCAGCTCGGTTATGAACCCGCTGACTTTCCCATGTCGTTGGCTCAGTTTCAACAACTGCTGCATCCTGACGATCTGGACACAGTGATGCATACTCTGGCACAGGCCATTGAACAGGGGCAAGGGTATGCCATTGAATATCGGATGCGCCACGCCCAGGGGCATTGGGTATGGATCGCCTCACGCGGTAAAGTGGTAGAGCGCCATCCAGACGGTAAACCCAGAGTCATGATGGGTACGCATATCAACATCACCCCACTGAAGCACACCGAAGAGGCTCTATCGCAAAGCCGTGAGCGGTTGCTACTGGCAACGGAATCCGCAGGCTTAGGGATTTGGGACTATAACGCCCGCACTGAACAACTGGAGTGGGACGAGGGGATGTTTCGGCTTTATGGCGTCAATCCTACTGACTTTAAGGGACGTATCGAGGATTGGGAGAACGCCTTATTGTCACAAAATAAGGACGTTCTCATTGCCGAATTTCATTCGGCATTGGCCAACGATGACACGCTGGTACTCATCCTGCCTATTCTCCGCGCCTGCGATGCCACCGTGCGAATTTTGCAATGTGAAGCCAAAATCATCCGTGACGCCCGAGGACAGGTGCTGCGGGTGGTTGGCATTAATCGGGACATCACCGAGCAAGAAGAGCACCGACGACGACTGGAGTTAGCCGAAGCAAAGTTTCGGGGCTTTTTTGAGGGAGCGCCAGTAGGCATTACCATGAATGACTATGCAACAGGAGCGTTCCTAGAATTTAATGCCGCCACCAACGAACCTGCCGGATACACTGCCGAGGAGTTTGCCCAGCGCAGTTACTGGGATGTGACCCCGCCGGAGTATGCAGCCGCTGAGCGTCAGCAACTGCTCATGCTGGAGCAGACCGGACGCTATGGCCCCTATGAAAACGAGTTTATCCACAAAGATGGCTGGCGTTATCCGGTGCTTTTATATGGTTTTAAAACCAGCACACCAGAGGGACGGCCTGTGATCTGGTCAATCATACAAGATATTTCCGAGCTGAAAGCGGCTCAGCAAGCCATCCTAGACAGCGAACAACGACTCAGCCAATTGGCCGCTCAGACCCGTACTGTGACATGGGA
>PWUP01000119.1 GCA_003562535.1 Gammaproteobacteria bacterium
AGATGTGCTTGTGACGCTCGTTGAGGCTTACGAACGAAAGCACTATCCAATCGGTTTCCCAGATCCGGTCGAAGCCATCAAATTCCGAATGGAGCAGCAAGGTCTTAGTGTCGATGACCTAATTCCAGTTATTGGTCGCAAGAATCGGGTGTATGAAGTTCTGGCTCGAAAACGACCACTGACCCTTCGCATGATTGAAGGGCTGCACGAGACATTTTCAATCCCTGCAGAAAGCTTGTTAAAGCACCGCTCCAACCAAAGCAACCATGCTGCGTAGCACTGGCGAGTTGGCTGCTAATCGGGTAAGTCCCCACAACACCCTGCATGCGGCTCCGCACAGGGCTAAAGCCCCTCACCCCAACCCTCTCCCAAAGGGAGAGGGGGCTTAAGGCAGGGCGTCTGAACGCTTACGATCGAGGGCGAAGTCGCGCTTTGATGAAACGCCACGGTGAATGATCAGCACAGCCTGCGCGCAGCAGGCAGCAAATTAACCGGCATCAGCCACTTCCCAAGTATGTCTCGTTCCCACGCAGGAACTTGCCAGAGTCGGGTCGGTGGATTCCCCCATAATTAAGCCTCACGCAGCAGGGCATTAATACCGACTTTGGCGCGGGTTTTTTCATCCACTTGTTTAATGATCACCGCGCAATACAAGGAATGGGAACCGTCACTAGCGGGTAGCGAACCCGGTACCACCACCGCACCGGCGGGTATGCGCCCGTAGCTGATTTCACCCGTTTGCCGGTGATAAATCTTGGTGCTCTGCCCTAGATACACGCCCATGGACAAGACCGCACCGGTTTCGACCACCACCCCCTCCACTACTTCAGAGCGGGCGCCGATAAAGCAGTTGTCTTCAATAATCGTCGGACCGGCCTGCAACGGCTCCAGCACCCCGCCGATGCCCACTCCGCCGGAGAGATGAACATTTTTACCGATCTGAGCGCAGGAACCGACCGTCGCCCAGGTATCGACCATAGTGCCCGTATCAACATAAGCGCCGATATTGACATACGACGGCATGAGCACAGTATTAGCCCCGATATAAGTGCCGCGCCGCGCCACAGCGGGCGGGACAACCCGCACCCCACCGGCTCGGAAACTGTCGGCATCGCTGGCCGCGAAGCGTAAACCCACCTTATCGTAATAGCGGGTCCACCCCCCGTCGAGGACTTGATTATCATAGAGTCGAAACGACAGCAGTACGGCTTTTTTCAGCCATTGATTCACCACCCAATCCCCAACACCCCGCTGTTCAGCCACCCGCGCTTCACCACTTTCCAGTAAATTTAAAGCCGTATCGACGGCTTCGCGCACCTCGGGCGGCGCACTGTCCGAACCCAGGTTCATCCGTTGTTCAAAAGCTTGGTCGATGACCGTTGGCAAATCACTCATGCAATCACTCCAGAAGTTTTAGGTTAGCGTGCGGCATAAAGTGATTATTATATAGTTAAGCCATAGCCGCTGCTAAAACCGCAAGCGTTCTTGCAGTTCTGGATTGTCCAACAAGTACGCAGCCGGCCATAAGGCCAGCCCCCCGCTGCGGTAGGGCTGTTGCAGTGGTGCAGGGTGCGGCACGGGCAGCGGCCAGTCATAATAATACGCCACTACCCAACCTTCAGGGTGCTGGCGGCTCCAAGTGCGCAGTTCCCTCAGCGAATACACCTCGGTGAGATCCGCAGTCAGGCGTCCCGCAAAATGAAACTGACCATTATAGCGGCTCAAATGGGCAATAGGTCGTGATTGTTGTTGTAATTCGGCCAGATAGTGACTGGTTGCACGCACATCGTAAGCGGGTGTAAGGCTGCGCAGTACGGATAAATGAATGACCATAACCAAGACTAAAGTCGTGCTGCTCAGTAAGAGCACCCGCTGTGACCAGAAGCTGCGGGTGCAGGCAATGCCTACCGCCAGAACCGCTATGACTACCCCCCAAGCGGGATGCATACCGGTTAACCCCTCACTGCCGCCATGCCAAGCAGCCACCATCGGCACACTGCTCACTACCCCCGCCCAAATCAATACACCCAAGGCGGGCAACAGGGCGCGTTCTTGACGCAGTGGCAAAGATAATAAACCCCAGGCGAGTAACAGGCTGAACGCGGGCAGTAACGGCAACAGATCTTGGGGTTGTTTATGGCTGTTGAGACTCAGCAGCACGAAACTTGGGACTAACCACGCCAAGATGAACTTGACCCCGCGATCTTGGCAAGACAGGCTGGCCAGCGCCTGCCACGCGGTCGGCCATAATAGCCAAGGGAAAAACACTAAGGGCAGCAGTGGCACAAACCCCCACAGGGGCTGGTCACCGGTCAACAGCGTGTGTACGGGTGTGTAGAATTGCTGGGTGATGACGGCCACTGCATAGTCCCTACCCGCCTGTTGACTGGCGAGTAACAGCCACAATGCAGCCAATCCAACCCCTAGCAACAGAGCCATCACCGTACTGAGAGACCAACGCCACCCAGACTGAGTTGAAGCGGCCCACCACGGCGCTAACAGGGCTACAGGCAATAGGTACACCAAGATGGCCGACCCGTAGCTCAGTAGTCCACCGGCGATGGCCAGACCCAGCAGGAGCGTGCCTTGCCAGTAGCGGCCTTGATCACTGAGCACCAGCCCCAGCATCCCCAAGAGGACACAGGCGGTGAGCAGAAATTCGAAGATCAGTGCGGTACTGATGGCCGCCCACGGCAGCAGACCCGACAGCAGGACGACTGTGGTGGTGGCCATGCCGCTGTGTGGCCATAGCAGGCGTCCTATCCGCCCTGCCCAGAACAGGCTCAAGGCTTGAAACACTACTGGCACGATAAACGGCCAGGTGGCATCGACGCCTAATAACCACCAGCCACTGTGAATCAGCCAATACAACAGCGGCGGATGGTCGATATAGGGCTGACCATTAAGCTGTGGAACCCACCACTGGCTGTCACGCCACATTTCCCACGCAACAGCCAGTTGGCGCGTTTCCTCCAGGGGAAATGCAATCCGCTGTACGGCCACCACCAACAACAGCCACCATAGCACCAAGATTAACCCACTACGGTGGCTGTTGTGCATCATAAGTGACCGGAGATTGCTGTGAGCTTACAAGGCAATACCCGGTTCTGGGTGGCGTTGACGCCGTGGTTGTGGAGAGGGCACCTCAGTGGGCAGTTCAAGCTCCATGATTTCTCCCGCCTGCCAATAGTGGATCTGGACCGGCTGCTCGGCTGGGGTGCGCCGCACCAACTCTAAGAAAGCCAGAGGGGAGGCCGGAGTTTCCCCATTGACCGTCAAGATTAAGGCGCCCGGCTCCATGCCCGCCTCTTCAGCCGGTCCGGTGACGTTACTGACCAGTACACCGGCCTCATCGGGTAAATCCAGAGCGATGCGCAGATCGTCAGTGAGCGGATTGACGGTAATCCCAACAGCGGTGACGATTTGATCATCCAGACCTTCATATTCGATCTGCCGTGCCGCTTCCAAGACCTTGGGGGCAACATGGATACTGGCACCCGCCCGCAGAGCCAAAGCCAGCGCATCGCTGGGGCGGCTATCGATCCGCAGGGGCTGTTCACGCCCCGCCACCCGGAACTCCAGCATGCCTAGAAACGTATTATCGACCAGATCATCGACGTAAACTCGTTCTAGGGTGGCGTCTAACCCTTGGATCACTCGACCCAACAACTCATGGGTCAGCGGACGCGGGGTGTCGATGCCGTGCATGGCACGCAGAATGGCGTTGGCTTCGTTGGTGCCAATAAAAATCGGAATGACTTCGCGGGCATGGGGTTCGCGCAACAGCACGACCGGTGAATGACCCAATGCGGCTACCCCAATGGTCGCAATCTCAACGCTGACCATTTCATCAATATCGGCGGCTAATTCGCGGGCGTTGCTGGTGGTGATTAACCCGCAACTGAGTGCAAGTAAGGCTACTAATGTGTGTAGCGGTCGAATCGGGAGAGCCATGAGGTCACCTCAAAAAATGCTAAGACTAAGCGTGAATCCAGCCCGCAACCGTTACACTTGGGCTAGGGCTTGATCTAAATCGGCAATCAGATCATCGATATGTTCAATACCCAGTGACAGCCGCACCATGTCTTCACTGACTCCGGCGCGAGCCAGTTCTTCTGGACCAAGCTGGCGGTGGGTGGTGGACGCTGGATGACAGGCCAAAGAACGCACATCACCGATATTGACCAAGCGGGTGAACAGTTGCAAGGCGTCTTGGAAACGAGCACCTCCATCACGACCGCCTTCCACCCCGAAATTCACAATACCGGAGGGCCGACCACCGAGATACTGCTGAGCTAAGGCATAATCGGGATGACCTTCCAAACCGGCGTAGTTGACCCAGCTTACTTTAGAGTGGTCTTGTAGATAACGTGCCACGGCCTGGCTATTGTCAACAATCCGATCCATGCGCAGAGGCAAGGTCTCAATGCCTTGCAGGATTAAAAAAGCGTTGAATGGGCTGATGGCGGCACCCGTATTGCGCAGCGGCACCACCCGAGCGCGGCCAATATAGGCCGCTGGTCCCAGCGCCTCGGTGTACACCACCCCGTGGTAGGACACATCCGGTTCGTTCAACCGACGGAAGCGTTGTTTATGCTCCGCCCACGGAAACTTGCCGGAATCCACAATCATGCCGCCGACAGAATTGCCATGCCCGGCAAGGTATTTGGTCAGGGAATGCACCACAATGTCGGCACCGTGCTCGAAGGGACGCAGCAAATAAGGGGTAGGTACGGTGTTATCGACAATTAAGGGGATGCCGTGTTGGTGAGCAATGGTGGCGATTTTTTGAAAGTCCGTGATGTTACCCAATGGATTGCCAATGGATTCGACAAAAATTGCCTTGGTCTGGTTA
>PWUP01000287.1 GCA_003562535.1 Gammaproteobacteria bacterium
CATGCGACCACCAAAGCTGGGGCTTTTGGTGCGGGGTTAATGCTGGTGGCCGTAGCGATATTCTTTGCCGATATTGGTGTGACCACTCGGGTGATAGCAACGATTTTGTTCATCATGTTAACGGCACCAGTGGCCGCACATGTGATCGCGCGTGCGGCTTATATCGACGGCATTCCTCTATGGTCGGGTACATTATGTGATCAACTGAAAGATCACTATGAACTGAGCAGTGGGCATCTTGATGGTGCGGAGTCTGATGATGAGATCGATGCCGCCAGTGCGTACCCGTTCCACGAGCCGAATCCGCCTAAGCCTAAGCCGACGGGTGCTGCGGATTAGGTGAGCGAGGCGCTTAGCCTATGATGTCGGGCAACGCTGCGCTTTTGCCCGACCTACGGCTTCCTCTCCCTTTGGGAGAGGGTTGGGGTGAGGGGCTCTCTCCCATAAATGGGGGGGAGAGGGGACTGAATAATTACGTTTCGGCAGCAATCCAGTCTGCGAATGGTGCATAAATCGGATCAAGACGTAATGCACAAATGGCGGGTAAATCGTAACTGTGCAGCGCTAAAATGGCGTGTTCAAGCGCTGGGTAACGCTCATCGGTGGTTTTACAGAGAAGCCGGTACTCCGGCTCGCTCTGTACGGCGTCTTGCCAGTGGAACACACTGTCGATAGCAGAAATCTGCACACAAGCCGCTAGTTTACGCTCAACTAGAGCTTTAGCCAGCGCTTGGGCTTCATCATGACTGCCTACCGTAGTGATCACAGCGAGTGCGGACATGGGTTGTTCCTCAATATTGATCTGAGATGCGCCGATCATTGTACCCAATCATGCCAACGGGGATGAGCACTTTTTTGCCTTATGAACTACCGTCTCACTGTAAAACCTTCTGATACCCCTGTTACCATCGATGCGCAGCAGACCGTTTTGGAAGCGGCACTTAATGCCGGTCATTCCTTACCCTATAGCTGTCGTGGGGGAACCTGTGGTGCCTGCTTAGGCGAGCTATTAGACGGCGAGGTGGCATACCCTGATGGGCAACGTCCGCCTGCGCTCAGTGCCGCCCAACACGCCGCAGGCAAGGCGTTATTTTGCCAAGCAAGACCGCTGAGTGATTTGGTAATCAAAGCGCGCCCCATCGATGCCGAGGGGGAGCAAACGCTGCGCATCTTGCCCTGCCGCGTAGCCGAGTTACGGCGGCTGGCTCCTGATGTGATGCAGGTGCATCTGCAGTTACCCGCTCGTGACCGCCTAGCGTTTGTTGCCGGTCAATACATTGATTTTTTACTGCGTGACGGACGCCGCCGCAGTTTTTCGCTTGCCAATCCTCCCCACGCCGATGAGACCTTGGAGCTGCATATTCGTCATGTTGCCGGTGGCCGGTTCTCTGAATTTGTATTCAATGAGTTACAGGAAAAAGCCCTTTTGCGCTTGCAAGGACCACTGGGGCAGTTTATTCTGCGTCATACCCGCCAATGCCCGATTATAATGATTGCTGGGGGCACAGGTTTCGCACCGCTAAAGGCGATGCTAATGGACGCCTTTCATCGAGGGATAGACCGTCCGATTCACTTGTACTGGGGCGCGCGCGCCCGCCGCGATCTGTATTTGCATGACCTGCCGCTGCATTGGGCTGAGCAATACGCAACGTTTCGCTACACCCCAGTGTTATCCCAGCCTGCAGTTGAGGATCACTGGGAGGGGCGCTGTGGTTGGGTGCATGAGGCCGTAGCTGCCGATTACCCGGACTTATCCGGTTTTGAGGTCTATATGAGCGGCCCCCCAGCCATGATCCAAGCCGCTACGCCAAAGTTTCAAGCTCAGGGTTTAGCCCCAGACCATCTGTTTTACGATGCGTTTGAACCAGCGGGTGACTGAGCCTAACAATCAGGAGGGAGACTGCTGAAGTATGCGGCCAGATCGGCAATGTCCTGATCACTGAGCGGACGCGCCATAAGCGACATCAAGGGATCCACTCGCCGACCATCGCGGTACGCTTTCAGCGCAATGGCTAGATAAGCCGCGTGTTGTCCAGCCAGATTCGGCCATACGGGATTAGTACTCACACCTTGAGTACCATGACAGGCCGCACAGGCGGAGGCTTTGGCTTTACCCGCCTCCGGATTACCGGCATAGACATTAAAACTCATTAACAGCGGGACAACGACTAACCAGAGTTTATACATGATGGATACCTAACGCCTAAAAGGCAAAATTGTCTGTGCTACCTAATCCGCCAACAGCACGGCAAGTTGAGCCGGATCGATATTACCACCGCTGATTAACACACCAACGCGCTGACCGGCGCAAGGGTAAGCGCCAGTAAACGCTGCCGCAGCGGCTAGGCAACCGGTTGGTTCGACCACAATTTTCAACCGTTCAATAAAAAAACGCAATGCCGCAATCAACGCTGCATCGCTGACAGTGACGATGGAGTCAACCCGCTGGCGGATAATTGCAAAATTATGCTCACCCAGATAGGGCGTCATCGCCCCGTCCGCTAGGGTCTGCGGTACCGCAATGCGCACAATTTCACCCCGTTGCAACGATTGCTGACCGTCATTACCCGCCTCCGGCTCTACCCCCACTACGCGGCAATTCGGTGCCAGCGCGGCAGCCGCCAAGGCGCTGCCCGCCAGTAACCCTCCACCGCCCAGACAGACGAGCACAACATCTAAAGGACCGACCGCTGCAAACAACTCGGCAGCGCTAGTGCCTTGTCCGGCAATGATATCGGGGTGATCATACGGTGGAATCAACGTCAGGCCACGTTCCGCCACTAAGCGCTGGGCGATGGCTTCCCGGCTCTCCTGAAAACGATCATAGCCGACGATATGCGCTCCATAACCACGAGTTGCGGCCACTTTAATGGCAGGCGCATCATGCGGCATGACCACGGTGACGGCCACCCCCTGTAACTGTCCGGCCAAGGACAGCGCTTGGGCATGATTGCCGGAGGAGTAACTGACCACTCCTGCACGTCGTTGCGCGGGGCTGAGTTGAGCCAGCGCATAGTACGCGCCACGGAACTTAAACGAACCGCTGCGTTGAAAATTCTCGCATTTAAAAAATAGCTGCGCCCCGGTCAAGGCATCCGCTGTACGCGAGGTCAATACGGGTGTGCGGTGGGCAATGCCTGCAAGCCGTTCGCTGGCTTGGGTGACTGCGCTGAAATCCATCATGGATGACTCGCTGTCTCATGCTGTGGAGTGTGCTCACAGGCCAATAACCAGCGCTTGCGATTCAGCCCTCCGGTGTATCCGGTTAAGCGGCCATTGGCCCCAATGACTCTGTGGCAGGGGATCACAATCGCTATCGGGTTGGCCCCATTCGCTTGGCCAACAGCGCGCACTGATTGAGGGTGGGCAATGGCTTGTGCTTGGTCAGCATAGCTGCGAGTTGCGCCATAAGGGATCACACACAAGGCTTGCCAGCACCGCTGCTGGAATTCAGTACCGATGGGCGCAAGAGGCAAGTTAAACTGCTGCCGTTGACCGTTGAAATAGTCGTGGAGTTGCGCACTTGCGGTCTGCGTCAGCTCACTGGCATTGGGCTCAGGCGGCGATACGTCATCACACCATGCAATACGAGTGATTGCGTGGTCGTTGGCTTCAATGATGAGCCGGCCGATGGGACTGTCCAGCAGGCTGCGGTAGGGCGGTGTCATGGCTAAGGTGCAATCGTTGTGATTTGCAAACAATCATACCATAAACGCATCTCGCGAAACGCCAGCCCACGCATCGATTGACTGGCTAACCCCGCGCGACGGGGTATTTACCCCGTCGCAACGTTTAATCTTGCACCCTGCGGAGATCGACATGGATACTGGTGCAAAAAAAACGCTACGGACGGGGCAATATGCCCCGTCCGGCAGCGATGTGCGATTATGCTGCGCTAATCGCACCTACGCCGCCCAACGTTGCTGATTGATCGCCAGATCCAGCGTCAATTCAAAGCCCACCCTACTACGGAGGCAGAACCCTAACGTCGGTAGACCGTGTAGGTGCAATTAGCGTAGCGTAATCGCACAGATAGAAACCCCATGCCTCCGAATACGCTACGCTATTCAGAGCTACGCGCTTGTAAATTAATAATTTTTTAATATTAACTTAATGAGATTTTAACATTAAAGCCCTACCTTTTTAAGTTCCCCCCTTCCTAAAATAAGGGGATTGCTAATTCACCAAGAACCGGATGCCAACATTAAAATGTTATTGCCTATAAGATTTCGCTCCGAACTTTATGCTCAAAAGTGCTCATCGGCAATTCGCTCTCCGTTGACAGATTTTTTCGCGTAACCCTATGATTAAGTCTTACTTGTAGGGCTTAATTACATTTATGCACAACATAAGGGTTTGAAATTATGAATCAATCAGCAAAACTTGTTTTTAACTTCGACCTCCCCACTGAGTTCAAAGAACTGGTAAATAAAGCTCCCAGTGTAACCGTTGCCAAAAATCTTGACGAACTTGTCAATCTTGCTGTCGGTGGCGAAAATGGTATGTCATATGAGGTGTATTATGATCTGCCTGACGGCAAAAGAACACAAGAAGCTATTGTCCATAGGGTAAAAAACGGCATCTCGGCCAATTATCACGAAGCCTATATGCGCAGGAGAGATCCTGACTGTATGGTTATCGCTGATGACCGCCCCACCGACAAGCCTACCTTTAAGGATCGGTACGGTTATGACTTTAAACAGTTGCGCCAAGAGACTTTTGATTGGATGCAAACACAGGATCTGGCGATGTTTTTCTTTCATGCCGGCAAACCGGGCATGGGTTCAGAAGCCGTAGCTGTAATCCCTGCTAATTGCGGTTTTTTTGGTTTGGGTTTAGCGCTTTTGCAAG
>PWUP01000128.1 GCA_003562535.1 Gammaproteobacteria bacterium
CCTTTGTCATCGTCGTGATCGGCGGCTTAGGCTCCATTCTGGGCGCGTTTCTGGCCGCCGTATTAGTGGGGCAATTAAACGCTTTTGGTATTTTAGTCTTTCCAACATTGACCTTAGCGCTGCTGTTTTTAGTCATGGCGGTTGTCCTCATTGTGCGTCCTCAAGGTTTGCTGGGCAAACCTGAATCGGCCATTCCGCCTACCGGCCCGCCTGCTCCGCACTTACGCTTACCGAGTCGGCTCAGTCTCATGCTGTGGCTACCCTTATTAACCGGTCTGGTGGCACTGCCTTGGTTAACCCAAGGGTATATGCTGGTGCTGATGGTGGATATTTTCATTGCCGCACTGTTTGCGGCCAGTTTGCATTTTCTGCTCGGTCCGGGTGGGATGATTTCCTTCGGTCATGCCGCCTATTTTGGTTTAGGCGCGTATGGTGCTGCCCTGCTGGTCAAGTATCTAAGCGTACCGATGCTGCCCACTTTACTCATTGCGCCGTGGATTGCCGGATTAGGCGCACTGCTATTCGGCTGGTTTTGCGTGCGTCTGCGTGGGGTGTATTTAGCCATGCTGACGTTGGCGTTTGCGCAAATCATCTGGTCGGTGGTGATGCAATGGTATCCGGTCACGGGCGGCGATGACGGCATTCTGGGGCTGTGGCCGCCGCCGTGGGCAGCGGATCGGGTCAATTATTACTATCTCAGTTTGACGCTGTGTGCGTTGGGCATTTACAGCTTGCGGCGGATGATGTTCGCTCCCTTCGGTTATGCGCTGCGCGGTGGCCGCGATTCGGCACAACGGGCTGAGGCCATCGGTATTGCGGTACGCCAGCATCAATGGGCGGCGTTCACCATCGCCGGGGTCTGTGCCGGATTGGCCGGGAGTCTGTATGTGTATTCCAAAGGCAGTGTGTTTCCCGATGTTATGGCGATTCCCAACTCCGTCGATGCCTTAATCATGGTGCTGTTGGGTGGAGTGCAAACCGTGAGCGGTCCCTTACTGGGGGCGGCGGTGTTCACCTGGCTGCATGATGAATTATCCCGCTTGGAGTACTGGCGGTTCTTATTGGGCTTAAGCCTGATTGGATTGGTGGTGCTGTTTCCTCACGGCCTGGGGGGTATCGCCGAGCAGTGGCGCAGACGGCGGATCGGCTCATGAGCTTATTGCAGGTTCAAGGACTCAGCAAATATTTCGGGGCGGTGGCTGCCGTTGATGACCTGAGCTTTACAGTCGCTGAAGGGGAAATCCTCGCCATGATCGGCCCCAATGGGGCAGGCAAATCCACCTGTTTTAATGTACTCGGTGGCCAATTACCGGCGGATCACGGCAGTGTGCGCTTAGCGGGTCAGGAGCTACTCGGCCTGCCCGCCTACCGCATCTGGCGCCTAGGCGTGGGGCGCACCTTCCAAATTACCGCGAGCTTTGGCTCCATGAGTGTGCTGGAAAATATCCAACTGGCTTTGCTGTCTCATCACCGGCGCGTGTGGCAGCTATGGCGGCGAGCGACTGGGTATTATCGTCCTGCCGCTTTGGCGCTGTTAGAGCAAGTGGGCATGGCGGCTCAGGCAGAACGCAGTTGTGGGATACTGGCGTATGGCGATCTCAAGCGGGTGGAATTGGCCATCGCCCTAGCTCACCAACCGCGGCTGTTACTGATGGATGAACCCACGGCGGGTATGGCCCCTGCGGAACGCGCCGAGCTGATGCGTCTGGTGGTCAAGATTGCCCGTGAGCAGACCATTGCCGTATTGTTTACCGAACATGATATGGATGTGGTGTTTGCTCATGCTGACCGTTTGATGGTATTGGATCATGGACGCCTGATTGCTGCGGGTACACCGGCCAGTGTGCGGGCCGATCCTTTGGTGCAAGCACGTTATTTAGGTCACTCGTGAACGCTCCCCTGCTACAGGTTGAACAACTTTGTGCGTGGTATGAACGCGCCCAAGTTTTATTTAATGTTGATCTGCATATTGAACCGGGCGAAGTGGTGGCCTTATTGGGTCGCAATGGTGCGGGCAAGTCCACCACGCTGAAAAGTCTCATGGGTTTAGTACGCTCCACCACAGGACGCCTCTATTGGCGAGGACAGTCCATCGAACGCTTGCCCAGCCATCACATCGCCCGCCTAGGTATAGGCTATGTCCCCGAAGATCGACGCATCTTTACTGAACTCAGTGTGCGGGAGAATTTAGCAGTCGGTCGGCGGGCACCGGCCAAGGGTCATGCTCTGCTATGGGACGAGGCACGGGTGTTTACCCTGTTTCCCAATCTACGCGAATTACTCGACCGCCCGGCAGGCCGCATCAGCGGCGGTGAGCAGCAAATGCTCACAGTAGCCCGCACCCTAATGGGACATCCGCAACTGTTGCTGTTGGACGAACCCTCGGAAGGGCTGGCACCGGTGATTGTAGCGCAATTGACCCAAGCTGTGGCTGCCCTAAAAGCCCAAGGTTTGAGTGTCTTATTATCCGAACAAAATCTAAATTTTGCGTTGCAAGTTTGTGATCGGGTTTACATTATGGAAAGCGGCCAGATCCGTTATCAGGGCAGCCGCGCCGAGTTGCAAGACAATCCAGACATTCGCCAGCGGTATTTGGGGGTTTAACTTACTTGAGTCAAACGCCGGTACTTCTCTAACAGTTGCTGCGGGGTTTCGACGTAATCAGGATTCAGCGGAATACACTCCACCGGACAGAGTTGCTGACATTGCGGCTGCTCAAAATGACCGACACATTCTGTGCAACGCAGGGGGTCGATTTCATAAATTTCCTCACCCTGGTAAATCGCCTCGTTAGGACATTCTGGCTCACACACATCGCAGTTAATGCATTCAGCCGTAATCATTAACGCCATTATCCAATCCTCACTGAGCTATTCACTTCTGTGCCGCATATTTTTGCTTTAGCAACACCTCGACTTGGGGACTCACACACGATGACACGTCGCCGCCCAGTGAGGCAATCTCGCGCACCATGCTGGACGACAGGAAGGCGTATTGCTCGGCCGGGGTAAGAAACACGGTTTCAATGTTGGTCTTTAAACGCCGATTCATGCTGGCCAACTGAAACTCATATTCAAAATCAGACACCGCTCGCAACCCACGCAAAATGACTTGGGCATTGACCTGATCGGCGAAATGCACCAGCAAGCCCTCAAAACCTCGTACTTCCACATTCGGCAGATTCATATCCGCTAGGGTACTTTCTACCATAGCGACCCGTTCGGACAAGGTAAACAAAGGATTTTTAACCCGATTAGGGGCTACGGCCACAATCAAGTGGTCAAACAACCGCGCGCCACGTTGAATCAAATCCCCATGACCGTAGGTGATGGGATCGAACGTGCCCGGATAAATAACAGTAATACCCACTAGAAACGGCTTCCTCAAACCAATGAATGTTAGTTAGCACCCCAAAACGCAGCTACAAGCTACTGCAAGTTCAATCCGTTGTAAAGCTCAACCGGTTATTTTTTGTTTATTTGCAACAATATTCTTATAAAAACAACATTATTTTGATGTTTAACAACTGTTTGGAGTTGACCATTGTATCATCACAGGCTACATTTAACCCGCCTAAGTTAATTCACCCATTCATTCACCCACTACGGTTCGCCATAACTCACCATGTTTTTCCGTACTCGCAAACACCGGCCTATCATTATTCAACAAGCCGCTTATCGAACTCGGCGGCGTCTGCCCCGCTCGCTTCATTTCACAGCTTTTTTGGTGGCCTGTATTGTCACCGCGCTCGCCTTCAGTATACCCGTGGAACGCAGTACCGAGCTCACTGACACAAGCTATGCACCGACTGCGCCAACAGGACTGGACCTCATCCAAACGCCCCCCGAGATCACAGTCATTGATGAACCTGCCCCGGATGATCATGACGGTTGGCAGCAAGTGATTATCCAACCAGGAGACACCTTGTCTCATGTGTTCAGCCGCTTGGGTTTGCCACCTGCGGAGATATACGCCCTACTGGCTGCCGCCGGCGATGCAGCCCGCGACTTAGAGCGATTACGCCCCGGACAGACTCTAGAACTACAGATAGACCCCGAAACGCAACAACTGCAAGAGGTCGTTCTCGCCACCAGCCGAACCGCAGGATTACGCCTAGTGCGTGAAGCCAATGGTTTTCACGCCTCACGCTATCAACATACGCTAGACCGGCACACCCATACCGCCAGCGGATTCATTACATCCAATTTCCAGCAGTCTGCCCAAGCAGCCGGTTTACCGCGCAACTTAGCCGCTCGTGTCCCTCAATTACTTGCTCACCAAGTGAATTTTTCTAGGGACTTACAGCCCAACGATTATTTTAGTGTGCTTTATGATGCCCATTATTTTGACAATCAACGGGTGCGCACTGGGGAGATTCTCGCCATTGAATTGATGTTAAGCGGTCGCTCTATACGCCTGATTGGTTTCCCTGATGAACAGGGCAAATTACGGTATTTTACCCCCGAAGGTGAAAGCCTCGACCCTGCATTCATTCGTTTTCCCGTGAATTTCCATCGAGTCAGTTCGCCTTTCGCACCCAATCGCATGCACCCCATACTCGGTGTCCGCCGCCCACACAACGGGATTGACCTAGCCGCACCTACTGGTACTCCGATCAGAGCCGCCAGCGATGGGGTCGTGGAATTCGTCGGTCGCCGTGGGGGGTATGGGCGCACGATTGTGCTTAATCATGGACGTGGCTATAAAACCTTATACGCTCACCTGTCCAGCTATGCGACCGGTCTTCGCCAAGGGCAACGGGTTGAACGTGGACAATTGATCGGTCGAGTCGGCCAAAGTGGTATGGCCACTGGCCCCCATCTGCACTATGAAGTCCATGTCAATGGCCG
>PWUP01000099.1 GCA_003562535.1 Gammaproteobacteria bacterium
AGGAGGGGAATCCTTCATCGAGTTGTGAAGCAAAACCAGCAGGATTTGATCAGTACCGAGTAATCAGTAGCTGATGGCTGATAACTTTACAAATCACTAATGATTGCGTTGCTCAGTATAATTCAGCGCATCCATCGCGAACGATGCGCCTCCTGACGTCGGCACATCCTATAATTTTCTCGTTCCCACGCTCCTGCGTGGGAATGCATACGGATCTCACTCATGGGCAGAAGCCGTTATTTCTGCTGCCGGACGGGGCATATTGCCCCGTCCGTAGCGTTTTTGCTGCATCGGCCATCCCTGTCGATCTCCGCAGGGTGCAACATTAAACGTTGCGACGGGGTAAATACCCCGTCGCGCGGGGCGTTGTGGGATCAGTCGATTTGGTTTGACGTGCTACTAGACGGAATTATACTATTGATGATGTGCAAATTCTTTCTAGTACGCCTAACTGATATTTGGTCTGGTAAACTGTTACTCATCGTTAGGCGCTAAACTTCAATGAGATGAACACGGTTTATATTGAAACATCGATCATTAGCTACTTACGACAAAGGCCAAGTAGCCAAATCGTATCAGCAGCCCGACAATTGCTAACGCATCGCTGGTGGAATTACGAGCGAGATCAGTATGAACTTGTTATTTCTCAATACGTACTTGATGAGGCATCAGTCGGCAATCCTGGACTTGCAGCACAAAGGTTAGAATTGCTTGATGGAATTCCGCTGTTGCCGTATGCGTCTGAAATTGTGACGCTCGCTGATGAAATCATGTCACTTGGCATCTTACCAGAGAAAGCACAGGTCGATGCTCTTCACATCGCGACTGTTGCCCATCACCAGATACAATATCTGCTGACTTGGAATTGCAAACATATTGCGAATGCAAAAATCCTCCCCCGAATTTACGATCTTTTTGAAAAAAAAACAGATCCCCATACCTATTATATGTACCCCAGAGGAGCTATTAGGCGATGATTCAGACAATATCTGATTCCGTAATCGAAGAAATACATCGTACTCGTGAAGAAATTTCTAATCGGTTCAGTGGCAACATTGCTGCAATTGCCGAGGATGCGGCACGTCGTCAGGCAGCGTCAAATCGGTTGATCTGGAAACCAAAAACACCTAACAAGACGCTCCAGCCAACCCCACGCGATCGGCGTCCCAGTTGAAGTGCAGGTAGAGTGTCACGCACGGATCGGCTGAGCTTGATCTTTAAAAATACAGGAATATTTACTATAGGGGTTCAAATGGTTCTATAACGAGTCGTCCTCAGCTTGAGTGCGGAGGGCATCCACAATCCGCTGCCAGCGTTCTGTCAACGCCGGATCGGCAGGCCAAGCATCGGCACAGGCTTCGCGCAAGCGCGCCATGACCTGCTCCCAGTGTGCCGTAGTGTCTTGTTCACGTTCGCCAAGTGCCTCAGATAATTGGGCAACCCGAAACTGTAGGCGCACCTCGGCAAACTCCGGCGGACTGTCCAAACCCAATAGCACTTCCAGTTGTAAACAGCGGTGTTGCTGCGCCGCCAAAAGCTCCGGAGAGTCCACCGCCTCGGGTGGTGGCTGCGTTTGCAGGACGGCTTCCAGCTCACTGCGCCGCGCTGACGCACGTTGCATGGTTGCAAAACGCTGACTGGCCTGAGCAAACCGGCGTTCATGACCGCGTTCTGCCGAACCGGGGTTTAATGCGGCCCACTCATCTTGAAGCGCCGCGAACTGCTTCTCCGCGTCGGTGTCACTGAGTTGATCAATGCGTTCGATGAGCGAGTGTAAGGCCGTCAGTACCTGCTCTTGTCGCTGCCGACGGTGTTGGTGTTGCTCACGTTGTGCCGCTTGCTGGGCTTGACGGCGTTCAAATACCGCATCACAAGCAGCTCGGAAGCGTTTCCATAGGACTTGTTCTTGACGCCGTGATGCTAAAACCTGCGGCTGCCATAGCGATTGTAAGCGCTTAACCGTGTCAACGGCACGCTCATGATCGGTGCTCTGCGCTAAGGCTTCAGCCTGATCAATTAAATCCCGCCGACGCGCTAAGTCTTGATCGAGCACCGGCTGCAGTTTAGCCTGCAAGCGCTTCATGGCCGCCAAATAGCGGCGCTCGACCACTTTGTGCTGGCGTCGATCCACCGGACCGGCTTGCTGCCACTGCTGACGCACACGCTGTTCAAAGCGGCTAACTGCACGCCAGTCCGGTGGCGTATCTGCTTGCGCTTCTACAATCTCCACCTGTTGCTCTAATTGCTCACACAGCGCAACCCGAGTCTGCCAGTTTTTTTGACGCTCAGCCGCCTGTTCGGCACGCCAAGCCCGCACGGGTTCATAAGCGCGTTCACAGGCTTGGTCAAACTGTTTCCATAAGGCGCGTGGGGCATGCACCCCGGTTTTGTCCATCGTCTTCCAGTGCTGGCGAGCTTGTTGCACCTGTTGAATGAGTTCTTCAGGGGGAAAGTCACTACCGATCAACTGCTCAACGGCTTCAATCAAACTCTCACGCGAGCGATTGGTCCCCCAACGCCGCCAGTCACGGAGCTGGGCAAGGCGGGGCGTGGTGCTATTGAGGCGCTGACGGAAATCACGGATTTGACGTTGGGTTAAACCAATATTCGCGGCTAATTGCTGCTGCGCCTGTTGTTGCAAACTGATGGCCTGCTGCAACTCACCATCATCCAGTGCCTGCTCTAAGGCGTCCAGGGTAGCCTTAAGTGCGGCCTGTTCGCGAGGCTGGGCGACATCCTGCTCGGCAAGACGCCGCTGTAAGGCCGTATGGATCTGCGCAAACTGAGTTGCGGGTTCACCCTGTGGTGCGCCTGACTCGAGAACAGCCTGACCGTCTCTGGAAAAACGCTGCACCGCAGCCCCCACTAACCGTCCTGAATGACTCAGCAATTGCTCCCCCTGAGCACACACTTGGCGTAAACGCTCCTGTTGCTGCTGATGTTCGCTGAGCTGGTGTTCACGGGCCAATAATAGGGTACATTGCTCCTCAAAACGTCGCTGCAAGCGCCGACTTTCTGGGTCATCAGCGGGTTCCAGCGCCTGCCATTGAGCGATTAAGTCCTGAGTGGTTGCCCGTTCAGCCGGCGGCTGCTCGGTGGCCTGGAGGTGTTCAAGCAAGGCATCGGCTTGCTGACAAAGTTGTAACCGCTGCTGCCGCTGCGTCGCACTGGCACGCAGGTGGGCTTGAAATTGCTCTTGAGCGGTTTGAAAACGCTGTTGTTGTTGTGGTGACGCTTGCGCCACTACGCCCTGCCAGCGTTGCTCAAGCTGGGCAAACCGTGCGGCATTAGGCCCAGTTTCACCATCCCAAGGCAACTGTTCCACTTCGGTACAGATCGCCTCAATGTCTTGCAAGCGCTGTTGGTCTTCAAGTAAGGCTTGGGCGCGGAGTTTAGCGCTGCGACTGATGTGCTTATCGCTTTTACGGGTGCGTCGTGCAATCACCGTCAGACTTTGGGGATCATGCACCCGCTGCAGTGCGGCTTCTCGCACTTTTGCAACCGGATCAACGACGGCACGTTCAGCACAAAAATCCTCGCGATCAACGCCTTGTAGCGCATCAATCCGCAGCAGCGGTTCGGCCGCTTTGACGGCAATCCGTTCGGCCACGACCGGCGTTAATATCGCCTGCAAAGCGTGTTGCCGCGCCTCTATTGATAAGAGCGGCACGTCTTCATGGCCTTCAATCAGTTTACATAAACGGGCTTGCGCGCAATCGCGTACTCCGGCATCGTGGTCTTGCTCCATCAGCCGTTGCAATGCCTGCAAATCATCGCTACGCGCCAACGCCGCACGGCGTAGGGTCACATCTTCAGACAGAAGCTGTTGTTCAATCTGGGCGTCTGCAGGGGCGGCATCCTGGGTAGCCGTTGGCTTAGTGGCCAAGCGGCGCCATCCTTCGGGGATTAAACGATTCAACATATCATCAGCATCATGGTCGCGGTAATGCGTTATACTACACTAAACTTAAATGAGACAAATTGGAGACCATGGCTGATCAGGACTTTGCCACCTCTTTCCGTAAAATCTGCCGTTTTGATAACCATCTCGGTCTTCACCTTGATATTCATGGCCCAGGTCACATCAGTTACCGGCTCACTGTCGGTGAGCAGCACTTGAGTATGCCTGATGCCTGCCACGGCGGGGTGCTGGCCGCAATGATGGACGCGGTGCTGGGTTTGACCGCGCTATCACAAGTGTTCCCTGAAGGAAAGCTATGTCAAACGGTAGAATTTAAAATCAATTACTTAGCTGGCGTTAGCTTAGGTGCCGTCCTTGAGGGTAGCGGTGCAATCGAATTTGCGGGCAACCGTTTGATGGTTACCACCGGCCATATCCATGACCACAGCCATCAGCGCCTAGTGGCCAAAGGCATGGGGACATTTTCCCTGTATCCTTTGGATCGCAAACCGCATTTGCATGACCTGCTGCCCGCAAGCTACCGGCGCTTGCTGGGTTTAAGCTCGCAATCGACCCCCTAGGCACTAGCCTCCACCTTGTGGACTGACGGAGCACCCGCTACGGGCAGTAACCTATTGCCTTTTGTTTTAACATAACAATACACTAGTAAAATGACCTCTATTATCAAATCTAATGCTAAAATCGGCGTCTATGTGGATGCGGCCAATATCTCGCGCAACGGTGGCAACCGGATGCGCTATGACATCTTACGCGAATTTGCCTGCCGCGATTATGCTGAGGCGTTACGCCTGAATGTGTATTTATCTTACGATGAAGACCGCGCCGATCAAAACCCCAGTTATCGCGACCGCGCTCGAGGCTATCAGTCAGCCCTGCGGGAACTGGGTTATAAAGTCATTGAAAAACGAGTAAAATGGTACATTGATGACACGGGTAATCGGTTTGGCAAAGCCAATGCTGACCTCGATATGGCCGTGGATGTGCTGCTACAATCGGAAAATCTCGATCGCGTCTTGCTGGTCACCGGCGATGGTGATTTTGTCCAAGTCGTGCGGGCGTTGCAAAACAAAGGGTGTCGCGTCGAGGTGCTGGCTTTTGACAATATTTCTGAAGAATTACGTCGTGAGGCTGATTTGTTTATTTCCGGCTACCTCGTACCTGAGTTGTTACCGACTCGCAGTGAGGACGGCGTGGGCTTAGATTGGGGCGAAATTGGCTCACGAGTACGGGGTTATTGTTACCATCATGATGACAAAAAAAGCTATGGTTTCATGCGGTTTTTGGTCAATCTCTCCCCCTATCTGTGGAAAACAGACTCGCGCGATGACCAATCGCCTTATCGGACGGCATTCTTTCATGACTCCAGTCTGCCTGAGAATTTCAATGTGATGCGCCTGCCTTCACGCAATCATATTTTTGAGTTCACTTTAGCCGAACCGAATGGCAAACAACCTATGGCCACTGATATCACCTTATCGGGATCGGGTTAGCATAGAGTAATCTACAGAGACAACACCCATCATGCGGGCAAATTTTACCGAGTGCGTGTTGTCACACGGCTAGGTTATCCTAGCCATCTGGGCGATCACAACACGCTATTTGTGTTTTTAAAGTTATTAGGGTGCAGAGTTATGATTACATGCAGTCGGTTTAGCGGTCTTGTTGGGCTTATGCTGTTCATTTTATTGGGCTGTCAGGGGGTTGTGGCAACACCCATCAGCGCGACGGCTAGCACCAGCGCAAGCACTCTGCAACCGGGTGTGCAACACGCTCAACTGGATAAAATCATTGCTAATCTACTGGCCACTCACCATTACGGCCAAATTAGACTCGATGCGGCGCAATCCAGCGCCATACTCGATGCTTATCTCGATGCTTTGGACTACAATCGCAGCTATTTCCTAGCCAGTGATATCGAACATTTCGAGCGTTATCGCTATGAACTCCATAACCATCTGCGTGATGGCATTCTCGAACCGGCTTACAGTATTTTTAACACCTATTTACAACGGATGGCTGAACGCACCGCCCGCCTCAAAGTGCAATTACAACGCGATATTCGTTTTGATGTGGAAGAAAGCTTTGAGCTGGATCCCAAGCACCGCGAATGGGCGAAAAACCGCACCGAGCTTGATGAGTTCTGGCGCAAACGCCTCAAACACGAATTACTCCAACTCAAGCTGGCCGGTCAAGACTTGGACGAGGCGAAACAGACATTAATCAGACGCTATGAAGGTCGCTTGCGCCGTACTAACCAACAGCACAGTGAAGATGTCTTCCAAATTTACATGAATGCGGTGGCGGGCAGCTTTGATCCCCACAGCGCTTACTTTTCACCCCGAGCCTCAGAAAACTTCAACATCCAAATGAGCTTGTCACTGGAGGGGATCGGCACGGTGTTGCGCATGGAAGAAGAGCAGATCAAAGTGGTTGAATTAGTCCCTGGCGGACCCGCCGCACTGAGCGGCAAACTGCATCCCGACGACATCATTATCGGGGTCGGTCAGGGGGAAGACGGTAAAATCGTGGATGTGATCGGCTGGCGCCTGGATGATGTGGTTGATCTGATCCGTGGCCGCCGTGGCACAACCGTGCGCCTCAAACTCATGTCCCACAATGCCGGCGGTAGCATTGAAGTCATTCGTTTGGTCCGCGACCAGATCCGCTTGGAAAAACAAGCGGCCAGCAGTGAAGTCCGCACTATCGGGCAGGACAATGACCGCCAAAAAATCGGGGTCATTACCATTCCTACGTTCTATAGCGATTTCGCTGCCGCGCAGCGCGGTGATCGCAATTATCGCAGTACCACTCGTGATGTCAGACGCCTACTCGCTGAACTTAACGAGGAGGCGATTGATGGCTTAGTGATCGATTTACGCCAAAACGGTGGAGGGTCTTTACAAGAAGCCATCGAACTCACCAGTCTATTTATTGCCAACGGCCCAGTGGTGCAAGTGCGCAATGCGCGTGGCCATATCAGCGTTGAGAAAGACGAGAGCGCTGATCTGATGTACGACGGCCCTCTGGCCGTTATGGTCGATCGCTTTAGCGCCTCAGCCTCAGAAATTTTCGCAGGCGCTATTCAAGATTACGGTCGCGGAGTGATTTTAGGCAACCCCACTTTTGGCAAAGGCACGGTGCAAACCTTGGTGGATTTAAATCGCTTCATGCCCAATACCAGCAGCCCACTGGGGCAGCTTAAATTGACGATTGCTAAGTTCTACCGCATCAGCGGTGGCAGCACCCAACACCGTGGCATCATCCCCGATATTGAATTTCCTTCAGCAGTCAATAGCCAAGAAGTCGGCGAAAGCGCTCAACCCTTTGCCTTAAGCTGGGATGAAATCCGCTCCCTGAACTACCGATCCAGCTCGGTGATTGACTCGCTGTTGCCGTTGTTGTACCAGAACCATACTCGGCGTATTGCCCAAGATCAGGCGTTTCAAGTCCTGCTGGCGGATGTTGACGCTGCCCGCCAGTCGCGCCAGCAAACCGAGGTTTCCTTGTTACAGTCCGTCCGCGAATTGCAACACCAACAAACCCAACAGGAACGGCTGGAACGCCGCAACCGCTGGCGAGCCTTACAAGGACTACCCAAACTCACCGAGAGTGAACTCGGCGTGACACAAGACACGGAACGTCCTGATCCACTATTAGATGAAAGTGTGCGTATTGTGGCCGACTTGGTCACTTTGTTGGATGATCAACATGGCCCACTGATGACTCGCCATTAGATACACATCATTAAAACAACATCATAAACCTTGGCAAGAGGAATCACTCTATGAAAAAACTGCTGCTATTAGCCGGCATCACTCTTGGACTGGTCACCGCGCCAGTGCATGCGCAAATGACCTTCCGTCTAGGTCATGTGGTCAATGAACAGGCCAACCACCATGTCTTGGCAACGCATTTCAAGGACGCCTTAGAACACCTTTCGGATGGTGAATTACAGGTGGATATTTACTGTTGTGGCCAACTCGGTGGGGGGGAGCGCGAGCAAATCGAATTAACTCAGTTCGGTGAAATTGACGTATTTTCCGGTTCTACCGGCGCACTAGGCGGCTTTGTACCCGCAGTTAATGTCTTTGACCTGCCCTTTTTGTTCCGCGATAACGACCATGTTGATGCGGTGATCGAAGGACCGATTGGACGGGGAATTCTGGATCAAGCGGAACAGGCTGACCTCAAGGGATTGGCCTTTGCCGAAAACGGCTGGCGTAATCTGACCAACTCGCGCCGCCCGGTTAATCAGGCGGCTGATGCGGCCGGTTTACGACTGCGCACCATGGAAAATCGAGTTCATTTGGATGCTTGGAGAGCACTCGGTGTGAATGCTACCCCGATGAGCTGGGGTGAGGTACGCAACGCACTGCAACAGGCAGTGATTGATGGCCAAGAGAATCCGGTCAACATCATTCATAGCTTCTCACTGTGGGAAGTTCAAGACTACCTGTCCATGACCCGCCATGTGTTTAGCCCCAGCGTATTGCTGATGAACCTAGACCTTTACAATGAACTGACCACACAACAGCAGGATTGGATTATGCAAGCAGCGGCTGAGGCCAGCCGCGCTGAGCGCGATTGGATTCGCGATAACGAAGCCCAGATGCTTGATGAGATTGAGCAGTATATGCAGGTCAATCACAACCCAGAAATGGACAGTTTCCGTGCGGCTATGCGACCGGTATTTGAGCAATATGAAAGCGTTTTTGGCGCTGAACTGATTAACGCCATTGTGAACGAAGGATTGTAACTCGCCGTCTCACATAAAAATACACCTCTCCCATCATTGGGAGAGGGATATTAAAGGCTTATTTGCGCCCAGACGAACCATTCAACGCCCGGCGTAAGGTGTTAACCACCGTGCTTAACACCTCAATGCGCGCATAACGCTTATCATTACCGGGAATTAAATGCCACGGCGCTTGTTCAGTGCTGGTATGCTTCACCATGTCATTGACTGCCATACAGTAGTCATCCCATTTTTCCCGATTGCGCCAATCTTCTTCAGTAATCTTATGGGCTTTATAGGGTGTGTCTTGACGAGATTGAAAGCGTTCAAGCTGTTCTTCTTTGGTGATTTGCAACCAAAATTTTAATACGATGACGCCATGCTCACTCAGTTGTTCCTCAAAATTGTTGATCTCCATATACGCAGGACGCCAGCGGCTGGCGGGAGTAAACCCCTCAACGCGCTCGACTAACACCCGACCGTACCACGAACGATCAAAAATCGTCATATAACCATCCCGAGGAATATGGCGCCAAAATCGCCACAGATAATGGTGGGCGTGTTCTTCATCCGTTGGCGCCCCGACCGAGATCGTGCGGTACAAGCGGGCATCAATCGCCTCGGTACAGCGGCGAATCGCGCCCCCTTTACCTCCAGCATCCACCCCTTCAAAGGCCATCACGACCGAACGGCGTTGGTTGTATGCCAACCATACCAGCTCATGCAGTTCCGTTTGCAAAGATTTAAGCTGTTTATTATAATCATCTTTTTTAATTGAGGCGCTCATATCCAGATTATCCAGTACCGTCAGTCGCGCATCTGGGTCATCCGGTAAGTCAATATCACCCATGGGGTAGCCCCCTGCTCCCTTAGGATCGTCACCCACAGCATTCAATCGCTGCTCAATGATCTGCAGCAAAATCTTACCTGTGGTTAATTGGCCATAGTTCTCATCAGTCGCCTCAACGACATTCCATGGCGCATGATAGCTGTCGGTATGCCGCACAACTTGTTCAGCAACATGTTCAAATTTATCATAATGCTCTTCCACATGGGATTTTTTAGTGGGCAACATTTTCCAACGGGCGTTTTCGCTGTGTTGCGCCCGTTCCTTGAGGCGCTCACGCTGAGTCGCTTCATCAAGGTGATACCAAAACTTCACCACTAGGGTGCCGTCCTCAACCAGCATGCGTTCAAAATCACGGATACGGCGCAGCTCCCTTTCCAGAGCAGAATCATCACACTGATTAAAGTAACGCTGCTCAATCGGTTGCATATACCAACCACCAAACAAAATCGCTATTTGACCCTTAGGGGGCATCGTGCGCCAAAAGCGCCAGTAACGCGGGCGGTCACGTTCCTCATCACTAGGATCCCAAAACGCATGCACCTGAATCCCACTGGAGTCTAACCATTCATCCAGCCGGTTGACGACTTCACTTTTACCCGCACCTTCCATACCGGCAACAATAACGATGAGGGGAATTTTCGCTTTTTTCAATTCAAATTGTTTATTTAACAGAAGAGTACGCAACTGTTGCTCTTCTTTCTTAAATACCGATTTACTCACTTTACGACCAGTTTTTGCACCTTCGAACATTATTTTGTACCTCATTGACTCAGGAACTATGTCATATTAGGTTAACATTGTGCGCGTGGCATCGTGCATCTTTGAATCGGTGTTGATGGAATTTATGCCATCATGGTTATGAGACAAGGTATAGTGATAACACAAGCATTAGCGTGTCAAATTCGAGGATATCCCCATGTTAACGTCCGTTAATATTAGTGATTACATGTTGCTTCATCCGGTGAAGGTACAAGCAGATGAAGATTTATTTACCGCTATAGAGTTGATTTTTAGCGAAAAAGTGTCAGGCGTCTGTGTGGTTGACGCGGATAACACTTTGCTGGGCGTACTGTCGGAAACCGACTGTATGCGAGCCATTATCGCGGAAACCTATAACAACAGTGGTAAAGTCGGCAGCGTGAGCAATTTCATGACCAAGGAAGTCGTATGCTGTAGCCTGCACGATAACGCCATCGATGTAGCCGTTGATATGCTCAAGACGCATCAGCGGCGCCGTCCCGTGATTAGTGAGGGCAAGCTGGTGGGGCAAATTACCTTTCGGCAATTATTGCGTCTGGTCAGCGAATTTCACAAACAAAAGCAACATGTTTAATCAAAAAGTTTCAATGATTTATTATTCCATATGCCTACACAACCTGCTGTCAAACACTTGGTATTACTCGGCGGCGGTCACAGCCATGTGACCGTGCTGCGCGAATTCGGTCTGCGTCCCGTGCCAGGTGTGCGGCTGAGCTTGGTCGCACGGGACATCCAGACGCCCTATTCGGGAATGCTGCCGGGTTTAATTGCCGATCATTACCGTTACGAAGACTGCCACATTGATTTAGACCGATTGGCGCGCTTTGCCGGTGCAACGCTCATTCACGCTGAGGCCGAGGGGCTTGATCCAGAGCAGCGCTGCCTGCACCTGCCCAATCAACCGCCGCTGCATTACGATCTCTTGTCCATCAATATCGGCTCACGCCCCCCAACACTGAATATACCCGGTGCGGCTGATTATGCGCTGCCCGTCAAACCCATCGACGAGTTTTTACGCCACTGGGACGCAGTACTGACCCGCTTTCGCCGCCATAGCGGACCATTTCGGGTTGTCATGACCGGCGCCGGTGCCGGTGGTGTAGAGCTACTGCTGGCGATTCAGCACCGGTTACGCTATGAACAGCAGTATCACGGCCTACGCGATGTCAAATTAGACTGTCATCTGGTCTCTGCTACTCCCATGATTCTGCCTGATCATAACGCCTCAGTTCGCTCCCGCTTCGAACATCTACTGCACCAGCGCACCATCCAGGTTCACACGGGAGTCGCAGTGACCCAGGTTGCCCCCGACAGCATTACCCTTAGCGATGGTTTGACCTTGCCCGCTGAGCTGGTCGTATGGGTCACCGGCGCGGCGGCACCTGAGTGGCTGGCCGCCAGCAGTTTGGCCACTACTGATGCCGGTTTTATCCAACTTAATCCCTGTTTACAATCCGTCTCCCATCCTGAAGTATTCGCTGCTGGCGATATCGCTCATGTGGTGGCTTATCCCCGACCGAAATCGGGTGTATTTGCCGTGCGCCAAGGCCCCCCATTAGCGGCTAATCTGCGCCGTGCTGCGTTAGGCCACGCCCTGCGTGAGTTCCGCCCTCAACAGCAGTTTCTCAGCTTGATCAGTACCGGAGAGCGTCATGCAGTAGCCTCACGCGGCCAGTGGTCAATTGCTGGTGCCTGGACATGGCGTTGGAAGGATTACATTGACCGTGCTTTTATGCGGCGTTTCAGTGAATTGAGCACATAGCCCCATGCGTAAGCGTTCAGAGTCCCTGCCTTAAGCTCCCTCTCCCTTTGGGAAAGAGTTGGCGTTAGTACAATAGGGTTACGGGTTATCCGCTGCCGGACGGGGCATGTTGCCCCGTCCGTAGCATTTATGTTGGACTCTTCCGGATTTCAAGTTAACCGTTACCCCCGTTGCACCGTTTCAATAATCTTTAACAAACAACATCCTAGGAAAATCAGCGAACGGTTCACCCCCGTGTTCCGTGACCCGAAAACACTCGCTGATTTCCACCCCCCAGTCCGCCTGCCAAATGCCGGGAATGCAATGAATGGTCATATTTTCCTGTAACGGTGTGTCATCGCCCGGGCGTAAACTCAAGGTGTGCTCGCCCCAGTCCGGCGGATAGTTCAAACCGGCGGAATAGCCGATGCGCGAGTCTTTCACAATCCCATGATGGGCGATGGTGTTATGCCACACCCGTTCCAGTTCCTCACAGGTGACGCCCGGCTTGGCGGCCTCCAGCACATTATTTAACCCCTCAACCACAACTTCCGCCGTGTCGGCCAATCGCTTCGGCGGGGTGCCTAAATGTACCGTGCGCGCCATCGGGCAATGATAACGCCGTCGCGCTCCGGCCAGTTCCAGAATAGTCGCATCACCAGTGGCAAAGGGCTGATCCGTCCAGGTTAAATGCGGGGTTGAGGTGCCGACACCAGTGGGTAGCATGGGACAAATGGCGGTGTAGTCGCCGCCGAACTCCGGGGTGCCGCTGATTTGCGCATGATAAATCGTCGCCGCAACATCACAGTGGCGTACCCCCGGTTCGATGCTCTCAATCGCCACCCGCATCGCCCGTTCGATAATCCGCGCGGCTTCGTTCATGTACTTCAGTTCCGCCGGGGATTTAATCACCCGCACCCAATTGACGAGGCTAGTGATGTCTTTGAAATGGGCGCGGGGCAGTTCACGCTGTAGCGTAATGTAACAGGCAGCAGTGAAATAATAGGTGTCCATTTCCAAGCCAATATAACGATGCTCCCAGCCGTATTCTTTGATTATGCGGGCGACAAACTCCATCGGGTGTTTATTAATCGACTGCACATAATCATCGCTGTAAGCGTGAATATTTTCCGGTTTGAGATACGTTGTCACCCGCGCCGCATTGGCGTCCATAGCGCGGCCTACCCAAATCGGCTCATCGGCTTCTAACGATAACATCACCAGTTGATGGACATAAAACGACCAACTGTCATAACCGGTTAAATAATTCATATTGGCCGGATCGGTGGCCAGTAAGATTTCGATGCCTTGGGCAGCCATGCGTGCTTTAGTGCGTTCGATGCGGGATTGGTATTCGGAAAGATCAAAGGGCAACATGGGCGGGCAGCTCCGACCGACAACAATAAACGATAAAACCCGTCAGCAGCCTTACTGACGGGTCGCGGTAATCTGATCAGTGTAATAGGTCTGACCGCCGGTGGAAATAGCGCCAGACGCTTTTGCTCAGCGGGCTGTGGTGAGGTTACAGCCCGCGATATTGCAAACCACTAAGCCGCTTGGGCAGTAGGTTCTTGTTGCTGCATCAATACCCGCTTGTAATCAGTGGGCATGACTTTAACAAACTGGCGCAGCGTTGTCGGCCAGTTTGCCAGCAATCGAGCCGCGACTGCGGAGTCGGTGAATTGCTTATGGCGTTCGATTAAAGTGCGTAACTCGTAGATGTCTGGATCATCCAGCAGTTCTTCCAACTCCACCATCTCCAGATTGCAGCGGGCACGCAATCGATCTTCGGGGTCCCAGACGTAGGTAATGCCACCGCTCATGCCCGCCGCAAAATTGCGCCCGGTGGGGCCGAGCACGACGACGCGGCCACCGGTCATGTATTCACAGCCGTGATCCCCGACGCCTTCGACGACAGCGATAGCGCCGGAGTTACGGACTGCAAAACGCTCGGCGGCAATCCCGCGGATAAACACCTCACCCGTGGTCGCACCGTATAAGCAGACGTTGCCGACAATGATGTTCTCTTCGGGGACAAACGTCGCCGCGCGTGACGGATAAACGACAATACGTCCGCCGGATAAACCCTTGCCCACGTAATCATTGGCATCGCCTTCCAGCTCGATATTGACCCCACGCGCCAACCACGCTCCGAGGCTTTGGCCTGCTGAGCCGGTGAATTTCAGGTGAATGGTGTCGTCTGGTAGCCCGGCTTCTCCCCACTTTTTGGCGATGGTGTGGCTGAGAATACCGCCGACACAGCGGTCGGTATTTTTAATCGGCAGATCCAATTTGACCCGCGAGCCGTGATTCAATGCGGCTTGAGACTGCGCCACCAGTTGCTGATCCAGAACCTGATCCAGCCCATGATCTTGGGCAATGGTGCAGTACACTTCTACATCGGGATGCGGTTTACGCGCCGGGCTGAGCACCGCCGACAGATCAAGCCCATCGGCTTTCCAATGGCGGAACGCTTGATCAGTCTCCAAGGCATCGGCTCGGCCAATCATCTCATTAAACGTGCGGAAGCCCATATAGGCCATGTGCTGGCGGGCTTCTTCGGCAATCATGAATAAATAATTGACCACATGCTCAGGATCACCAGAAAATTTCTTACGCAGGGTAGCGTCTTGAGTCGCAATGCCCACCGGACAGGTGTTGAGATGACATTTACGCATCATGATGCAGCCTAGGGCAATCAGCGGGGCGGTGGAAAACCCGTATTCTTCCGCCCCTAACAGAGCCGCAATGACCACATCGCGTCCGGTTTTCATCTGACCATCGGTTTGCAACGTCACCCGTGAGCGCAGATCGTTCATCACCAAGGTTTGATGGGTTTCTGCTAGACCTAATTCCCAAGGCAGACCGGCGTGTTTGATGCTGGTCAGCGGGGCTGCGCCTGTGCCGCCATCGTGACCGGCAATCAAAATATGATCGGCATGAGCTTTGGAGACCCCAGCGGCAATCGTGCCCACGCCGACTTCCGAGACCAGCTTCACGCTGACCCGAGCGGCAGGATTGGCGTTTTTCAGGTCAAAAATCAACTGCGCCAGATCTTCAATCGAGTAGATGTCATGATGCGGCGGTGGGCTGATCAGACCGACACCCGGCGTGGAGTGACGCAGGCGGGCGATGTATTGATCGACCTTATGGCCGGGCAGTTCGCCGCCTTCGCCGGGTTTAGCACCTTGAGCGACTTTAATCTGTAACTCATCGGCATTGGTCAAGTAATGAATATTGACCCCAAAGCGACCCGAGGCGATTTGTTTAATCGCCGAGCGCTTGGAGTCCCCATTCGGTAGAGTACGATAACGCACGGCGTCTTCGCCGCCTTCGCCGGTGTTGGATTTACCCCCAATGCGGTTCATGGCGATGGCTAAGGCTTCGTGCGATTCGGTGGAAATCGCGCCTAAGCTCATAGCACCCGTGCAGAAGCGCTTCACAATCTCGCTGGCGGGTTCAACCTCTTCGAGCGGGATAGAGGCTCCGTTGGCCGCTGGCTTGAGGCGCAGCAAGCCGCGTAACGTGCCGCGTTTGCGGGCATCGGCATCGGCGAGCTGAGCGAAACGCTGGTAGGCTTCGCGGCTGTTAAAGCGGGCTGCGGCTTGAATATTAGCGATGACCTCAGGATTCCAGGCATGGGTTTCGCCATGAGCGCGCCAATGGAACTCACCCGGATTGCGTAACCCAGTGGTGGTATGATCGGTCGCTGCCGGTGGGTAGGCGTGCTCATGGCGTCGTAAAGCTTCAGCAGCCAGAATGCCAAATCCACAGCCACGAATCCGGCTGGCGGTGCCGACAAAGCAGCGCTCAATCACCGCAGGTTCTAAGCCGACCGCTTCGAAGATTTGCGCGCCTTTATACGAATGCAGGGTGGAAATCCCCATTTTGGCCATGACTTTGAGAATGCCCTTGGCCGTACCTTTGCGATAGGCCGCAACCACGGCTTCATCACTGTTGAGGCTGTCGTCCAATAAACCGTCACGTCGGGCTTGCCACAAGGCTTCATAGGCCAGATAGGGGTTGATGCCATCCGCCCCATAGCCGATCAATAAGCAATGATGATGGACTTCACGGGCTTCGCCGGTTTCGACAATCAACCCCAAGCGCGTGCGTTGCAAGGTACGCACTAAATGATGATGCACCGCCCCAGTAGCCAGCAGAGCACTGAGGGCAATGCGATCTGGGCCGACCGCACGATCCGAGAGCACCACCAAGCTGTACCCTTCAGCAATAGCGGCCTCGGCCTCGGCACAAATGCGCTCCAGATGCTGGACTAACCCTTCCGCATGGGCGTCTTCGCGGGGTAGGGTGATGTCGATGATTTGGCTGCGCCAGCCGCGTTGATCGATGTGTTTCAGCGCGGTCAGTTGTTCATTGCTCAGCACTGGATGCGGTATCCGCAGACGCTGGGCGCGCGCTTCCGCCGGTTCCAGCAAATTACCTTCCGGACCGATGTAACACTCCAGCGACATGATGATTTCTTCGCGGATGGAGTCAATGGCCGGATTGGTGACTTGGGCAAACAGTTGTTTGAAATAGTCGTACACTAAACGCGGCTGATCAGACAGACACGCTAAAGCGCTGTCGTTGCCCATAGCGCCAAGCGGATCACGGCGTTCGCGCACCATAGGTAATAGCATGAATTGTAGGGTTTCGGTGGTATAACCAAACGCTTGCATCCGCGCTAATAAAGTGTCGGCCTCAAGGCCAGCCGCCGGCTGCTGAGCGTGGAGGTGATCGAGATGCAGGCGCTGGTTGTTCAACCACTCACCATAGGGACGCCGAGTGCTGAATTCGTACTTGAGTTCATCGTCAGGTATCAGGCGGCCTTGTTCAAAGTCCACCAAAAACATACGGCCTGGCTGCAAGCGGCCTTTGGCTTTGACATTATCCGGGGCAATATCCAATACGCCCACTTCCGAGGCCATGATCACCCGATCATCATGGGTGAGGTAATAGCGGCTGGGGCGTAAGCCATTACGATCCAGTACCGCGCCAATATAGCGCCCATCAGTGAAGGCAATGGATGCCGGCCCGTCCCAAGGTTCCATCAGACAGGAATGGTATTCGTAGA
>PWUP01000308.1 GCA_003562535.1 Gammaproteobacteria bacterium
GCCGCACAGCACATCGACGCGAGCAGCGGTATCTGGCAACCGAGCGCGGATTTTTTCAATATGCGGCGGGAAGAAATGCACCATGCGTTCGGGACGAATCGGCAATTCACGCAGGGGTTGTGGCGCACCAGTAGCCAGAGGCTTATAAAAATTAACAGGAAGTTTCATAATTTAATACCTTTTGTTCAATATTAGTTTTAAGTTACGAGCTACGAGTTTTTTCTCGTTCCCACGCTCCCGCGTGGGAATGCATACGGAGCTAATTCATGGGCAGAAACCGTTATTAATTATCAATATGCATTCCCACGCAGGAGCGTGGGAACGAGACAAGGACGGCTGCCAAGGAGCGAGTAGCGGCATCAGGGGTACGTTCGACCACCGTGGACAGCCCACCCTTCACCTCCCTGTGACTGGATTCCGCCAGTCCATGGCGGAATGACGGCGTAGGTAGAAATCACGCTTATCTGTGTCCATCCGTGTGCATCGGTGGTTTAAAAACACTACGGCGGCCCAGCAATAATGCCCTGGTCATGGAGCTGGCCGAGTTCCGCTTCACTCAGCCCCAGTAGATCGAGCAAAATTTCATCAGTGTGCTGACCCAATTGGGGCGCCGGTGCTGCGGGCAGACGTTCCACCTGACTGAAATCCAGCGGTGAACCGGCAGCCAAATATTCACCAATCCCCGGTTGATCGAGCAGACTGAACAGGGGATTATCCATCGAGCAATCGGGGTCATGGTCAATGGCTTGGCGCACACTGCGATAGGGTGCCCAGGTGACACGGTGGGCGGTAAAGACTTCAGTAATTTCAGCCAGAGTGCGAGCATGGAACCACGGTTCCAGCAGATCGGCAATCGCTTGGCGGGCGCGGTAGCGGTTGCCCTCGGCGTTTAAGTCCAGCCCCAGCCGTTCGCCCAAGGCGGCAAAGGCTTCGGCCATGCCAGTGGCTTTGGTCAAACAGCGCCATTGCAGGGCAGTGAGACCAATGACCATCACCCGTTGACCGTCTAGGGTGGCAAAATCACGACCAAATGCCCCATACAGATCATTGCCTTGGCGGGGACGATCACTGTCATTAATCATCACTTCGGCCAACATACCGAAATGACTCAGCATGGCCAATCCCACATCTTTCAGCGCCAGTTTGACCAACTGCCCCTCGCCGGTGATGCGCCGATGGCGTTCAGCAGCCAACACGGCCAGCGCAATCATCTGCCCACTGATGAAATCCCAAGCGGGGAACACATGGTTGACCGGACCCACGCTGTCGGTGGGGCCGGTCATGAAGGGCAGACCGAGTTGCGGGTTAACCGTGTAATCGACTTCCGAGCCACCATCGCGCCGCCCAAGGAAATTGATCATAATCAGATCATCCCGCTGGGCGCGCAGCGTCTCATAGTCCAACCAGCCACGGGCGGGGAAATTGGTGCTGAAAATACCGCCCTGTTCACCGGGCAGGGCAATCAGTTGGGTCAGCAATTCTTGGCCACGCGGGTGGCGCAAATCGACGGCAATCGAGCGTTTGCCCTTGTTTAAGCCCGCCCAGAATAAACTCTGACCGCTGGCGGTGACCGGCCAACGCTGATAATCCAGCCCCCCGCCGATGGGATCGAAACGGATGACCTCCGCGCCAAGTTGAGCCAAGGTCATGCCGCCCAGTGGCGCGGCCACAAAGGCCGAGCCTTCGACAATCCGCAGCCCCTTGAGAATACCTTGCATAAACTGTCCTCGTGGTAGCGGTTTAGACGACGCGCTTCTCATGCAACGCAGCAATTTCCGCATCACTCATGCCCAAGAGGTCGCGCAACACTTGGTCGGTATGTTCCCCTAATTTCGGACCTAGGCTACGCAGTTTGCCGGGGCTTTCCGAAAGACGCGGAAACACCGAAGGCACCATCAGGGTTTCGTCCGTATCCGGCACTTGGACGGAGGTGAGATTAGCGCGGGCGTGAAACTGGCGATCACCGAAAATATCGGCGATATTGTTCAGCGGACCGGCTGGGGTATGCGTTTGGTAACAGCGCTCCAGGACTTCTTCACGGGTAAGAGAGCCACACCAGTCGCGGACAATTTCATTCACATCCTGACAGTGCTCCAAGCGCACTTTTTGTTCGCCATAGGTGCTCGATGAGGCCAGCTCAGGGCGATCCATCGCTGTCGCCAGGCGGCTGAACAATTTATCAGTGGCGCAGGAAATTGCTACCCACTTACCGTCCTTGGTCGGAAAGTGACCATGCGGACAGGCAAAATCATTATGTGAGGGGCCACGGCGTTCGCGCACCGTGCCGTACATGCCATAGGCCGGTGCCAGCTCATCGGTGCAGCGGAACACCGACTCATATAAGGCCGCATCGATGTATTGCCCCTCGCCGGTGAGTTCGCGATGGCGTAAGGCCATGAGCACCCCGATGCAACCGTATAAACCGGTCATATAATCTGCTAGCGTGGTCGAACCAGGAGTAACCGGTGCCCCACGCGGCATGCCTGCCAGATAGGCGATGCCCCCGACGGCATGAGCGACCCGAGCAAAGCCGGGTCGGGATTTATACGGGCCGGTTTGCCCATAGCCGGTGACCCGCAGCATGATCAGACCGGGATTGATTTTGCGCAACACCTCCCAGCCCAGCCCCCATTTTTCCAGGGTTCCGGTGCGAAAGTTCTCACACAGAATATCGCTACGGGAAATCAGTTTTTTGAAAATCTCGACGCCATCAGGACGGTGTAAATCAATGGTCACGGATTGTTTATTGCGCGCTTCGCTCAGCCAGGTCAGGGTATCACCGCGTTGTGACGGGGTGCCGAAATTGCGTAAGGCATCACCACCCAGGGGATGCTCGACTTTGACGACCTCGGCACCAAACTCGCCGAGAATGGTCGCGCAATAGGGGGCGGCAATCACGGTGGAGACATCGACAACGCGCAACCCTTCTAGGGGGCCGGATGATCGGGATTCTGCAGTCATAGGGCGTGTCCTCAGATGATTTTATGTTTTTGCAAGCGTTGAATCTCGGCCATGCTCAGGTTTAATAATTCCCGCATGACGTCTTCAGTCGCATTGCCGAGCTTAGGGCCGAGGTTTTTAATCCGACCGGGTGTTGCTGACAGCGTCGGTACCACACCTGGGACCACGACCTCGCCGATGCCCTCTTCCTGGAAGCGAGCCAAATTGCCACGCGCTTGAAAATGTTCATCTTCAAAGATATCGGCAATGCTGTTGACCTTGCCTACCGGGACTTGACCATCGAGGCAGCGTTGCAAAACCTGACTGCGATCCAAAGCGCCCACCCATTCGCTGACAATCTGATTGACCTGATCACGCGCCGCTAGGCGCTTACGCTGTGGGCCGTAGAGTCCGGTGGAAGCCAATTCAGGACGCTCCATCGCAGCGGCCAAGCGCTCAAACATTTTATCGGTGGTGCAGGCAATGGCGATCCATTTGTCGTCTTTGGTGCGGAAATGGCCGTGGGGCACCGCGACAAAACTACCCGAGCCTTCACGCTCACGGACTTTGCCATGCAGCCCGTAGCTGGTGGCCATTTCATCCAGCAGCCGGAACACCGACTCGTAAATACCGATATCGATCACCTGACCGACGCCGGTTTTTTCTTTATGGCGCAGGGCTAACATCACGCCAATCGCTCCATATAAGCTGGAGGTGTAGTCGCCCAAAGGCACGGTGCCGGGCAATACCGGAGTCTCGCCGGGAAAACCGGCTAAATAGGACAGGCCACCAAAGGCATGGGCAATATGGGCAAAGCCCGAGCGCCGCCGATAGGGGCCGGTTTGCCCATAACCGGAAATCCGCAGCATGACCAAGCGCGGGTTGACCGCTTTAAGCTCTTCCCAGCCCAAGCCCCATTCTTCCATGGTGCCAGGACGAAAATTCTCTACCAGCACATCGGATTTGGCGACTAATTTCAAAAATAACTGCACGCCCTCGGCTTGGCGCAGATCAATCGTCACCGATTTTTTATTGCGTCCTTCGCTTAACCACGCCAAACTCGCATCAGGCCGTGGGGTCGCGGTGCCAAAACGGCGCATGGGGTCGCCAGCGATGGGGTGTTCCACTTTGAGCACTTCAGCGCCGAATTCGCCGAGAATCGACGCCGTGTACGGGCCGGCGAGAAAATTCCCTACATCGATTACACGCACCCCGGTCATGGGTTGCGGTGATTCGGACGGGACAGCCGGTTGCGGCTGAGCAGCGGATGCCGATGTGGCCGGGTCTGCTGGTGGCGGTGGGGTTGCGGGTGGGCTGTCCTCAGTGGGTGCGGCACCGAGTTTGTCTGAGCCACGCTTGGTTGGTTTCACCAGATAGCCTCCTTTTGTGGATTGCAAACTGCAAAAGCCCTGTTTGGGCGTATTATGGTGGCTGAACTATAGGGTAGAACTTCCAAGGGTGCAAATGCTGTGAGTAATACAACTGTAAATTATCAAGATTGGATTGGCCGTAGTGAACAAGTGGACGATGACTTAAGTCTCGCCCAGTCCTTGGCCGCTGCAGCGATATTTGATGACACCACGACGGTGATAGAGCCGGGGGCAGCCTTGCCGCCGCTGTGGCATTGGTTTTATTTTCTGCCCCGAGCGCCTCAAGCCCTGCTCAGTGACGATGGGCATCCACAGCGCGGCGGTTTTCTGCCCCCGATCAGCTATCCACGGCGCATGTTTGCCGGTTCTCGTCTGCGCTTCCATCAACCCTTACGCATTGGGCAACCGGCACAACGCTTGGGTGAGATCCGCGATATTGTGCTTAAATCCGGGCGCAGCGGGCATCTGGCGTTTGTCACCGTGGCTTACCGCTTAATGCA
>PWUP01000001.1 GCA_003562535.1 Gammaproteobacteria bacterium
ACGGCTTTATCAATACCGCGCTTGAGATCCATGGGATTCATGCCGGCGGTAACGGCTTTCAAACCTTCGCGGACAATGGCTTGTGCTAACACCGTAGCCGTGGTGGTACCATCGCCAGCGATATCACTGGTTTTGGAGGCCACTTCTTTGACCATTTGCGCACCCATATTCTCGAATTTATCTTCCAGCTCAATCTCTTTGGCCACGGACACCCCGTCTTTAGTGACGGTAGGCGCACCAAAGGATTTTTCCAGCAACACATTACGACCACGCGGGCCGAGGGTGACTTTAACGGCATTGGCCAGAGTGTTTAAACCACGTACCATACGGCCACGGGCGTCTTCGCTAAATTTGACTTCTTTTGCTGCCATGTGAGTAATGTCCTCTTATAAAAGTGATGGTGATCAGTAGCGGGTTGGCACTCAGCCTTCGAGCACGGCCATAATTTCGTCTTCACGCATGACGACCAGCTCGTCGCCGTCAACCTTAACTTCATTACCCGAGTACTTACCAAACAACACAATGTCACCCACTTTTAAATCCAAAGCGCGGACATCGCCATTGTCCAGCAGCTTGCCATTGCCAACTGCAATCACTTCACCGCGCTGCGGTTTTTCCGCTGCGCTGTCGGGGATCACAATGCCGCCTGCGGAGCGGTTTTCTTGTTCTAGGCGTTTGATGATCACCCGATCATGTAATGGACGAATCTTCATGAAAGCATCTCCTCGATGAACTGTATGCTGCAATGATGAGCGCTTTTGTTAGCACTCGCCTTAGTTGAGTGCTAATAATAGGGATTGTGACGCCGATGTCAAGGGCTAGCACGAGAAAAATATCGTGCTCGACTCAGGAACCGAACTGGCGTAGAACGCATCCGTAGCTCCATAGAATACGTAATCGCTTGAACGTACCCCGTAACCAGTGAAGTAAACGCTTATGCATCGACTCACACCCAACCTACACCGCTATCGCCTCCCCTACGGCAAATCGCTGTTATTGACTCTGCTGCTGTGGCTCAGCGCCGGTTTCGCTCAGGCACTACAACCCGATGATCTGCTCCGACCTGAACAAGCGTTTATTTTAGAGTTGGCAACACTAGGTCCTGAACAGGTTGTTGCGCAGTGGATAATTGCTGAGGGTTACTACCTGTATCGCGAGCGGATGCGCTTTGAAACCGACCAACCCGGCATCGGCCTGCAATCGGTGAACTTCCCAGAGGGGGTGCCGATTGTCGATGAATTCTTCGGACCGATGGAGGTGTATTACGATCAAGCACGGATTATTCTCAATCTACAACGCGACCCCGGCAGTCCAGACCACTTAGAACTCACTGTGCACTCCCAAGGCTGTGCCGAAGTCGGTATCTGCTACCCACCCGAGCGGCGACAATTCACTCTAGAGTTGCCACCGTTGCACTCCAATGGGCTTGATACAGACGCCAGTGATCCCCCTGATCTGATCCAAGACGTCTTACGCGCCGTGCAACCGCCTCTGGACACCCCAACGACGGGGCTACCTGCTGACCTGAACGAACCCACTGTCAGCCGTGCAGCAAGCACAGCGACTCCACCGCCGCTTGCTGCACAAGACGGTATTGCCCAGAGGTTGAGCGAACAACGCTTCTGGGCATTACCGGCTTTTTTTGGTTTTGGTTTATTACTGGCGTTCACCCCCTGTGTATTTCCGATGATTCCCATTTTGTCGAGCTTGATTGCCGGTCAAGGCCACAGCCTGACCCGCCGTCGTGGTTTGGCTCTGTCGGCAGTCTATGTGCTGGCGATGGCCTTGACCTACACGGCAGCGGGTATAGTCGCAGCGCTGGCTGGACAAAATCTGCTCATGTATTTGCAAAATCCTTGGGTATTGAGCGTATTCAGCGGTTTGTTCGTACTGCTGGCCTTAGCCATGTTTGGTGTATTGCGTGTGCAGATCCCTGCGGCTTGGCAGACTCGCTTAAGCCAGCTCAGCAACCGCCGTGGCGGCAGTTGGGCGGGGGTAGCCATTATGGGGGTATTGTCGGCCTTGATCGTCGGCCCCTGTGTCGCCCCACCGTTGATCGGGGTACTCACGGTTATTGGTCTTAGCGGTGATGTCGTCTTAGGCGGATCGGCGCTGTTTGCCATGAGTCTGGGCATGGGAGCACCGTTACTGGTGATAGGTACGTCGGCGGGGCATTGGTTACCGCGAGCCGGTGCCTGGATGCGGATCATTAATGCCGTCTTTGGCGTATTGCTATTAGCTGTGGCGATTTGGCTACTGGAGTGGCTGCTTCCAGCGAGCATCAGCATGTTGCTGTGGGCCAGTCTGTTAATCGTCTGTGCCGTGTATATGGGCGCACTCCAAGCCAGCAGCGGCGGCTGGCCAACTCTGTTTCGTGGCATCGGTGTGGTCATGTTGGTGTATGGCGTGCTATTGCTGGTGGGCGTCGCCGCTGGAGGGCAATCGATTTGGCAGCCATTGCGCGGGACGCTGATCACCGGAAGCCCCACTCAGCTCACTCAACCGGACTTCCAACCCATTAAAACCGTGGCTGATCTGGAGCAACAGCTCGCCGCCGCCGGTTCACGTCCCGTCATGCTGGATTTCTATGCCGATTGGTGTTTCTACTGCAAGGAGATGGAGCGTCACACCTTCACCGACCCCACCGTACAAGCGCAGCTACAACAAGCCGTACTGCTGAAAGCCGATGTGACCGCTTACGATGCCGAAGATCGTGCCTTACTTAATCATTTCAATATCATTGGACCGCCAGCGATTCTGTTTTTCGATCACACCGGCCAAGAACTGCCGGCTTACCGAGTCGTCGGATTCATGACGGCTGAGGCGTTTAGCGAGCACCTGCGTCACGCACTTCATTGAGTCTTACTTCAGGTGTAAGCGCAACCTTGGCACTGACAGTGAACGGTCTTGATGACTAACCAATAAACAAATCGCCACCCGATAAGGCTAAAACCTGCACCTGTGTGCCCAGCATCACCACCAAGCCCTCATGGCGCTGGGCACCGGTATCGGTAAACTCAAAGATATAGCGGCGTTCAAACAGCAACCAGCCTTCCGCACTACGCCGTACCCAGAGTTTGTCCAAGGTCACCGTGTCGTCCAGTAATTGCAAGCCCTGCTGTTGACACGCTTGTAAACACACCGCCCGCGCCCGTTCTTTTGCCCGTAAGGCGTCGTACCAAAAGCCAATAATCGCCGCTAGCCCTAATAACGCGAACAGCGTTAGCATGACGGTTCCGTCACCACCTGATCGCGCAGATACACCGGCAAAGCCTGTTCCGGGGATACCGCTTTGCCTTGCTGCCAAGCGATTGCAGCCAATGCCGCAATATCGACCGCATCGGGATACACCTCGGGCCAGCAAGCCACCACCGGACAGCGTTGCTCTAAGCGCTGTCGATAACGCCCCCAGCCGGTACCGACACCCACCCAAGCGCCCTCTACGGCGGCTATAGACAAGTGTTCAGCTGCACCGACTTGTTCAGCCATCAGCGGTTCCAGCCCCATTTCAGTGCGCCGATAACCCGCCCAATAGACTTCATCTCTACGCGCATCAATCGCTACAGCAATCTGGTTCGCCGGGTGCAAACGCCCACTACCGTAGGCCATAGCAGCCAGTGTAGAGATCGGCAACACCGGCAAATCAGCGGCAAAGGCAATGCCTTGCGCCACACCCACGGCGACTCGCACCCCAGTAAACGCCCCAGGGCCACGACCAAAAGCAATGGCATCCAGTTGCTGGAGGCTGAGTCCTGCGGTATCCAGTACCGCCTGACAAAAGGGCAAAATCAGCTCAGCTTGGCGCCGCGGCGCCCACTCAAAGCGTTGGGCAATCACCTGACCATCACACCACAGTGCGGCAGAACAGGCTTCAGTAGCCGTATCCAGCGCCAGAATATTCATGATCTAACAGGCTTCCTGAATGCAAGGTTAATTGGCGAATTCCACATAAGCCAAGGCAACAAACAGCACGGCAATGACCGTAACAGCAACCGCCAGTGCAGCAATCAGTAATTCAGATGTCAACATAACGCTGTTGTTTGCTCCATAAAATCAGGTTGATGATGCAAAAAACTGTTCAACTCGGCGCAAACTGCGGGTACGGGTCATGGGCGGTAAACTATCGAGGAACACCCGACCATAGGAACGGGTTAATAAGCGCGGATCGGCCAGCATCAAGACCCCTCGGTCAGTAACATCACGAATCAACCGCCCTACGCCTTGCTTGAGCGCAATCACCGCTTGAGGCAACTGGTAATCGATGAACGGGTTACCCCCCGCCTGGCGCACCGCATCAATGCGCGCCTGCATCACAGGGTCACCGGGGGAGGAAAACGGTAGTTTGACAATCACTACGAGTGATAACGCATCACCACGCACATCAACGCCTTCCCAAAAACTGGCTGTAGCCAGCAATACGGCATTACCCAGAGCGCGAAACTCATCCAGCAATACAGTTTTAGGCCGTTCTCCTTGAACCAGCAAGGGGAAATCAATCCGTGAGTGCAGCCATGCTGCGGCCTCACGCAAGGCGTAATGACTGGTAAACAAGATAAAGGCTCGGCCACGACTGACCTGCAACACCGGCAATGTCGCCTCTAATACCGCCGTGGTATAGTGACTGGCCGCAGGATCAGGCAAGTTTTGCGGATGATAGAGCAAGGCATTACGCGCATAATCAAAGGGGCTTTCCAGCCGCAGGGTGCGCGGGGCTTCTAAACCTAAACGTTGACTAAAATGACTGAAGTCCTCACCAACAGCCAAAGTCGCTGAGGTAAAAATCCACGCACTGGGTTGGCG
>PWUP01000291.1 GCA_003562535.1 Gammaproteobacteria bacterium
GCCGGATCGTCTGTGGCGACCGCCCAAGGCGTTTGGCAAACTCGCCAATGCTGTATTGCTTGCTCATAGCAAGGAATTATAAATAACTTTGATAACAAATCAAGGAACTGTTTTTTGCTCCTCCTAGAGCCACTCACCTTCAAGCCTAGCGGTCTGCCCCGAGTGCTGTGTACCATTGAACCTTGGCAGTGGCCTTCCGTCACGGGCGGTAAGCAATGAACGATCCGGGGTCACGTTGGGCACCCGTGCTGCTGGCTACAGCGGCACTGCTCTGGTCAGGCAATTTCATCGCTGGGCGAGTGCTCGGCGACAGCATCGAAGCGCTGGGACTGAACTACCTGCGTTGGTCACTGGCGCTACTCATTTTGCTGCCATTGGCCGCCACGGAAATCGCCCGTTCGCGGGCAGCGATTGGAGCCTCATGGGCCTACCTGCTGGCGCTGGGCCTCACTGGTGTTGCCGCCTTCCAAATCTTTGCCTATAAGGCCCTGGAACACACCGCAGTCACCAATGCCATCTTGGTACTTGCCACCGCCCCAGCCGTGATGGTTCTGTTCTCACGCCTCGCCTTGGGCGAACCCATGCACGGTCGCCAGTGGCTCGGCATCATCGCCTCGTTTTGCGGCGCCATCGTTTTGGTCTCTCACGGCGATCTTGCCCTGCTGCGTGAGCTGGAACTCGGTGCCGGAGAATTATGGATGTTGGCCGCAGTGCCTACTTGGGCGGTGTATTCGGTGCTGCTCAAACGTCGCCCGCAGGCGCTGCCAGCGCGCAGCATGTTGGCGTTGAGTGCCGTAGCGGGTCTGGCTTGGATGACACCGCTGGTTGTGCTGTCACCCTCAGTGCTCTTAGTCGCTTGGACGCCGGGGATTATGGCGGGTGTGGCCTATGTGGCGGTAGGCTCCTCAGTGATTGCCTTCTACTGCTGGAATCGTGGGGTGATGTCAATCGGCCCGGCTCGCGCTGGCATTTACCTTCACCTGATGCCCGTCTTCGGGCCGGTACTCGCGTTTCTGCTGCTCGATGAAACCCTACAGGTGTATCATCTCTGGGGAGCCGCACTGGTGTTTACCGGCATTGCACTCACGCAGTTGGCTCGGCGCAGCGCCTGATTCGGAATCCAGTATCACCGAGAGTCAACGGATTCTAAACCACACCATGCCGCGATAAATAACGCCAGCGTGCCGGTGATGCGCTGAATCGAGCTGATCTGCACCCGCTCATCAAAACCATGAATATTCTCGGCTCGCGGGCCGTACACCAGACAGGGCGTGTCGTCGTAGATCACAAACACCCGCCCATCGAGATAGCTCGGCGTGACGAAGGATTGCAAGGTATCGGCGAAACTGAGGGAGTGGGCTTGCGCTAAAGTCTGCTCGGCGGCACTGCCTTCTTCCAGCACATAGCCCTCAGCAAAAAACCCGTTATAGTCAATCTCTGGAGGGTGGTTGGCCAGAAACGGGTCATCACGGCTGGCGGCACGCAGGCAATCCTCGATTTCTGTAGCCATAGCGTGGGGATCATCACCAGGATAAATGGCAATGCGTGCATCAAAGGTACACCAAGCTGGAACTGACGAAGCCCAATCGCCGCCGCGAATTTTGCCGACATTAAAATTGATCGGATGATCCAGTTCAGTGAAATATGGGTAGGCGTATTGGCGCCGGTTCCATTCGGTTTCTAGGCCGCGTAAGGCTTGAATCAGCCGATAAGCCGCCTCAATGGCGTTCGCTCCTTGGCCGGCTTCACGGACATGCACCGGCTTGCCTTGGACGCTGACTTGAAACCATATCACTCCGACATTAGCGCGTACCAATTGATTATCTTCAGGTTCGGGGATAATCGCCGCATCGGCATGATAACCACGCACTAGACAGGCCAGCGCCCCATTGCCGGTGCATTCTTCTTCTGTCACGGACTGGATATGCACTCGCGCTGCCGGTCGATACCCCAAGCGCCGCAGCGCATCCAAGGCGAAAATATTCGCCACTAAACCGGCTTTCATATCGCCGCTACCGCGCCCGTACAGCCAATCGCCGTCGATATGCGGCTCATAGGGGGGGTGAGTCCACATATCCAGTGGGCCTTCAGGCACGACATCAATATGACCATTGAGGATCAGCGAACGGCCTTGTTGCTTACGCGGCTGCCAAGTCGCCACCACATTGACCGCTTGGTCATAATCGATGCAGACTGGCGAAAACCCCGGATGACGGCAAATCTCATCGACGGCAATCGTCCAGCGATCCATGCGGTAACCGCGCTCAGCAAGCAGGGTATAGACAAAATCCTGAGCGCGGGCTTCATTACCGCGCAGCGAGGGATAGGTCACCAACTGTTGCGTAACCGCCAGTTGTTCATCAAAACCGGCGGCAACAGAGGCCAGTATTTGTTCGGCCAGTGCCGTATCCAGTGCTTGGGGTGACATCATAGGTCGCAGTGCTCAGTGATCGAAACCTGGAGTATGCTGTTCGGCCAGCCGGATGAGAGCCTGCCATTCCACATCCGCTTGCAGCGGTTGCGTGAGCAGGGCATCATGCTGGGCGGCGTACTGATGGGCGGTTTTTTCACACACATCGGGGCGCAGGGGAATAATCCGGCTGCCGCTGGCCAATATGCTTAATTGGGTGCGACACACTTTCTCCAGATTATGCATGCGTTTAAAGGCTTCGGGGATGCTGCGCCCCAGCGTGGTCAAGCCATGATTGTTCAGTAATAGCACATCATGACGCCCTAGATCATAGATGAGACGCTGACGTTCAGCTCGGTCTAAGGTCACCCCTTCATAGGTGTGGCGTGCCACCCGGTCATAAAATTCCAAGGCCCAGTGGTTAAACGGTAGGATGCCGTCGGCTAGGCAGGACACGGCCACACCGGCCTCGGTATGCGTGTGGATGATGCAATTGGCATCACGACGGGCGGCGTACAGGGCACCGTGGGTAATATGGGCGTTGAGGGCGGTTATCCCCTCGGGTGCGTCGAGCACTTCACCGCCCGTACTGAACTTGAGCAGACTGGACGCGGTGACTTCATGGAACATTAAGTGACTGGGATTAGTTAAGAAGGTGTCGGGTGCTTCCGGCACTCGGGCTGAGGCATGCGTGCGCAAGCCATCAGCCATGCCAAAGTGGCTGAGTAAACGCAACACCGCCGCTAAATGAACGCGAGTTTGCCATTCAGCGGATACATAACGGGCACTGTGGGCATTGGCAGCCGCAACATGTGACATGAATAGCCTCCAAGGGTGATTTTTATTTAATTTAATGGTCATGGTACCCATGCAGTATATCAACACTATGCAAAAAACGGCGGCATTAATATAAAGTTAAAGTTTTAATATATGACACTGGTGTGACAAATCCGCTATTTGGAACAGACCCACACAACCGCTGTCACAGAGCGCAATCTAATCACTAAGGGAGATCACTGATGCGGTGTCGTCGCTACTGGATATCTGGCCGAGTCCAAGGTGTGTTCTTTCGGGCTTCAACTCAACAGCAGGCTCAACAACTGGGTCTGACTGGTCATGCACTCAATTTGCCTGACGGTCGGGTCGAAGTGCTGGCCTGCGGTGCGCCCGAGGCGATGGTGCAACTGGAAGACTGGTTGCACCAAGGGCCACCGGGCGCTCGGGTTGATGAGGTACAATCCGGCGCTGTGCATCCTGACCCGATTCCATCTGGTTTTCGCACTGGATCATGCTGAGGATATCGTTCTAAATGGATCCCTTTACCCACGGGTTGGTTGGGGCGGCGGCGGCTCAAACCGTCTCATCGCCAGAAAAAATGCGCCCTGCTGCCTTTACAGACGCGGTGGCGGCTATGCTGGCGGATCTGGATTACTTTATCCACATTCCGTCTGATCCGCTGTTCAATATTGAAATTCACCGCCAGTTTTCCCACTCCATTGTGTTTGTTCCACTAGGCGCTTTGCTTGCCGCCTTGGTCTTATGGTGGCTGGTCAGAAAGCAGCTCAGTTTATGAACCTCAGACACTTGGCTCAGGGCTGTGCAGCCAGCCTAGCCCAAATCAACGCCCAAGCCCCACGGGTCCACTGTTTGACCAATCCAGTCGCTATGACCCTCAGCGCCAATCTGCTGCTGGCGGTAGGCGCTCGGCCGTCCATGACTCAAGCGGCGGATCAACTCGATGAGTTCATCGCCGCCAGCGCGGCCTTATGCGTTAATCTTGGTATGCTGGATGCGGCTCGCCGTGAAGCGATTACCGCGGGTTTAGAGAGCGCGGCCCGCCATCAAGTGCCTTGGGTACTGGATCCGGTTAAAGTCCATCTGTCCGCGACCCGCTGCGCCTATGCGCGGCAACTGTTTTCCCAGCGACCGGCAGCGATCCGGGGTAATCAGCGGGAACTGGCGGCGCTGGCCACCGGCGCCGATCTGGCGGGACTGGCTCGCGCTACGGCCTGCGTGATTGCCGCAACGGGCTGTGAAGATCAGATCAGTGACGGCCACCGTCACCATACCCTGATCGGTGGCAGCCCCTTGATGGCGCGTACCATTGCCAGCGGCTGTGCCTTATCGGCTTTGCTGGCCGCCTTTGTGGCCGTCAATGCTGACCCCTTTACGGCCAGTGTTCAAGCCCTATTCGCGTATAAAATAGCCGGTACCCGAGCAGCACGGCGTGCCAGCGGCCCCGGCAGCTTTCCTGCCGTGTTACTCGATGAGCTGGCCGGATTAAATGAAGCTCTATTACTTGAGGAAACCGCTTGCAATGAATCCCGTTGATCCGCGTTTGTATTTGGTCGTGGGGCCGGACGACTGCCGCCACCACCCGCTGGCTGAACTGGTACGTGCCGCCGTGGCTGGTGGGGTCACGCTGGTACAACTCCGCGCTAAACACGCCAGCAGCCGTGAATGGCTGACCCTGACCGCGAATCTACGTCAGGCGTTAGCCAGCAGCGCTGTGCCGTTACTGATTAATGATCGGGTGGACATTGCCTTAGCGGGCGGTGCCGATGGAGTGCATCTGGGTCAAGAGGATATGCCCGTAGCGGATGCCCGCCGACTGCTGGGTGAGCGCGCCATTATCGGTCTCACCGTGCGTTCGGTCGCCGAAGCCGAGGCCGCCCCAGTCGAATTACTCGATTACGTCAGCATTGGTGGCGTCTTCACCACCCGCAGTAAAAACAATCCCAATCCACCCATTGGATTGGCCGGTCTGGCCTCGATAGTGGCGGTACTGCGCCAGCGCTGTCGCTTGCCTTTATGCGCCATCGCTGGTATTGATGCCACCACAGCCACCACGGTGTGGTCCACAGGTGTGGATGGCATTGCCGTGATTTCTGCCATCACTCATGCGGCTGATCCCCAACAGGCAGCGCATAAATTACTGACCCAATCCAACCCAGGGAGTCGCTCGTGAGCTTTCCTATTGCATTAACCATTGCCGGTTCCGACAGCGGCGGTGGTGCCGGTATTCAAGCCGATTTGAAAACCTTTTCAGCACTCGGGGTGTATGGTGCGACAGTGATTACCGCGCTAACGGCACAAAACACCCGAGCCGTTACCGGGATTCTCGATGTCGCCCCCGAATTCATCGCCCGCCAGCTTGATGCCGTTTGTGATGATCTCAATGTGGCCGCTGTCAAGATAGGCATGTTGAGCCGCCCCGAGGTGATCCGCGCCGTTGCCGAGGGTCTGGATCGGCATGGCTTAAGCACGGTAGTCCTCGATCCGGTTATGGTGGCTAAAAGCGGGGATCGCCTGCTGGCGGCTGAAGCGATTGCCGCCTTGCGCAGTGAGCTGGTTCCCCGAGCGACCTTATTAACTCCCAATCTGCCCGAAGCCGCCGAGCTACTGGATATCGAATCGCCCCAGGATTTAGCCGCAATGGATACACTGGCCGAGCGCTTGCTGGCCTTGGGGCCGCAGGCCGTGCTGGTCAAAGGCGGCCATCTCAACAGCAGTGAGAGCATCGATGTGTTGCATGATGGCCAGCACACCCTGCATTTACCGGCCCCCCGTGTCCAGACACGCAATACTCACGGCACCGGTTGTACCCTGTCCTCGGCGATTGCCGCGTATCTCGCTCGCGGTCTGTCTCTGACCGATGCGGTTCGTGCGGCTAAAACCTATTTGACAGCGGCCTTACAAGCGGCTGATCAACTGGACGTCGGCCAGGGTCATGGGCCGGTGCATCATTTTCATGCGCTGTGGACGCAGTAATCACAGGGCTACGTAATCATTCAGTCCCCTTTACCCCATTTATAGGGGAGAAAGCCCCTCACCCCAACCCTCTCCCAAAGGGAGAGGGAGCTTAAGGCAGTGGGCTGAACGCTTACATGGCTACATGGCTACACGGTTGTGTGTAGGTTGGTTGAATACATTTTGGAGCTGATTTTGCAAACCCTTATTCGTTTATTTCTAAAAGGACTGGCCACGCTTGTGCCCATCGCCCTGACTTTGGCGATTTTGATCTGGCTCGGTGGCATAGCGGAACAAGGCATGGGCGCGGTGTTGGCTTGGCTGTTGCCCGACGGTTTATACATTCCCGGTATGGGTGTAGTGGCGGGTTTAGCGCTGGTGATTGGTGTCGGCGTGCTTAGCCACAACTGGCTGTTTCAGCGCATTTTTGACCTCGGCGAGTCATTATTAAATCGCCTGCCTTTAGTCAAAACCGTTTATCGAGCCATCAAAGATTTTGTCGATTATTTCAGCCAAGATAAAGACGCGAGTTTGAAAACAGTGGTGCAAGTGCGCCACCCAGACCTGCCCATCAGCATGATTGGCTTTGTCACTCGTGAAGATTTTTCCCAATTGCCGTTTGGCAGCTCCAATGAAATCGCAGTGTATTTGCCCATGAGCTATCAAATCGGTGGCTATACGCTGATCCTGCCGCGTGCATGGGTCACGCCCTTGGACATTCCCTTTGAAGACGCCATGCGCTTGGTGGTCACCGGCGGTGTAGCGCGGCAGGCTCAAGACTGATGAACCCGTCCGTGCTGCGGGCGATGCTGTTAATGTTGCTGTCCACACTGCTGTTAGCGGTGATGCACGCTATGGTGCGGCATGTGGGTCAGGAACTGCATGCCTTTGAAATTGCTTTTTTCCGTAATTTATTTGGCCTGATGGCGGTGTTGCCGTTATTTTGGCGGGTTGGCTGGCGCGGGTTTGCCACCCGTCGGCCTGGTCTGCATCTGTTGCGCGGCATGACAGGAATTTGCGCCATGTTAGGTTGGTTTTATGGCTTAACTATGGTGCCGATTGCACCGGCTACGGCGCTGAGTTTTACGGCGGCGATTTTTGCCTCGTTGGGTGCGGTGGTATTGTTAGGCGAACGGATGCGCTTACGGCGCTGGAGTGCTGTCATTATTGGGTTCATCGGCATGCTGATTGTCTTGCGACCGGGGCTGATCACCATCGGCATGGGTGAAATTGCGATTATGTTTTCCGCGCTATGCTGGGGATTGAGTCTGGTATTGGTCAAACGCTTGAGCACGACAGAATCAACGGTGGTGATTGTCGCCTGGATGTCGGTACTGCTGACGCTGTTTTCTTTCCCCGCCGCGCTGCTGGTCTGGCAATGGCCGACTCTCAGCCAATTGGCTTGGTTGGTGTCGATCGGAGTTTTGGCTACGGCGGGGCATTTGGCTATGGTGGGCGCACTACAGCGCACTGATACCACCGTGCTTATGCCGCTGGATTTCACCCGCCTACTCTGGGCCAGCGCCATCGGCTATTGGGCGTTTAGCGAAATCCCCGATGTCTGGACTTGGGTCGGTGGCAGCGTCATTTTTGCCAGTGCGGCCTATATCAGTTTCCGCGAAGCCCGCCTAGCGCGCCAAGGCCAATTAACAACGCCGCCAAGGCATTAAAAAACCTACGGCACTAAACGCTGAGAGTTTTTCCAGACAAGGCCAAGCAACCGGGCAGACGTACTGCGGTGTGGTTGCGATAGCCGATGAGTGGGGTCAGACCACGCTGAGCGAGGGCTTGGGCGGCTCGTTCGCTGAGCACTACCGCCGTAGCGGTTTGCAGTCGAATGTCATCATCATCAGCGCGGTAGCTGAAAGTGGGCAAATCGGCCAGCGTGACGGCCAAACTCGGATCAAACGGGGTGTCAGGGTCTTGCAAGCCGAGTCCTAGCCCGACGGTTAAACCCAGCGCGGCTGAGCACCAGAGCAGATCTTGGGGTAGTGTGGGCTGCTCCTCAAAGGCGAAACTGTCAATCGCATCGGTACGGCTGCCGTAAGGCTGGCGCATCAGCACATCGGGCAATCCCAAACACAGCCACGAGGCCACGCTGCTGCTGCGCAGTGCCTGCCAGCGTTCTGCAACCACAGGCTCCAACGGTTGCCAGCGGTCGGGATCGGCCAAATCCGCCACCGAGGAACAGCCCACCACACTGGGATCAGCCGCCGCCAATAAAGGCGCACCCGCCGCTTGAGCGAGGGTAGCCAATCCGGCTAGATTGTGGATGTCCTCAACGGTTGCAGAAAAGCTGTACAAACCACTGAGCAGTGTCCACGGCTGATCGTCACGACCGGAGAACAGGTACTGATATACCGCACTGCTTGCCAAATCGTGGCCGGCCGCTTGCAGATCGGCACGTAATTCAGCATGGCTTAACGGTAACAGCCACAGTTCGAACGCTTCGCTGTCCAATTGGGTTAATAGCCACCACAGGCCGCGCCAGTGGGCTTCCAAGGTGCGCAAAGCCGGTTGCCGCAATACAGTGCGCAAGGCTGCGCTGAGGCTCAGGGCAGCGGCCTGCCGATATGGCTCGACGGCTTGGGTCTCGACCACATGGGGAGCGACCCAGTCTTTCAGTAACCGCTGCAACGCCTGTTCCGCAGGCGCTGGAGGTGCGGAGTGCGGTGTACCGCCAAGCAATTGTTCAAAGGGCGACGCGGAGTCGGCAGCGGTGCTTGGCGTTGCAGTCGATGCAGAGGCAGCATTCAGTTGTTCAATCAACAGCGCCGCTTGACTGGGATCACCCAAACTACGGTATAGATTCAGCAAGGGATTAAGTTGTGCCGAGTGTTGACACAGCGCATCAGGATGAAAATCATCCAGCGAGGTAAACGACAACCGCCCGTGATCTGGGAGATCAACGCTCGGTGCGAGACGCTGCATCAGAGCATCAAAGCAATCGATATCCACACGGATCAGCGGGCGCTGACCGAGGGCTTGCTGGGCTGAGCTGGCACCCAGCCAGTCACCCATCAGCAGTAAACGCGCAGGTTGACCCGCTTGACGTGGCCGAGCGGCGGTAGTGTGAGTGCCTAAGGTAAATTGTGCTGTGATCGACATAGCCATTGTTCTCGTAACAGTGCAAACACCTAGTGTGATTATATCGCTGTTTTGCCCTCAACGGTGAATCAGCCCTATGTTCAAGGTGTGCGACAATAGGCTCACTGCTTAACCTTCTTACGATTAAACGTTATGACCAAAACCGCTCCACTCGGTTGCGTACTGGAATGTACGCAACCGACTCATGTTTCCCAGCCTGCGCGCTGGCAGGCTTTACCCAACACAGCTCAGGCGCTGGCGCTCAGTACCCTAGCGCAACAGCATCAGGGATTGACCCTGATCATCACGCCCGACAGCCAAACCGCTCAACGCTTACACGCTGAGCTGGGCTTTTTTGCCGAGCGGCTGGAAAGTACCGTGCTGCCGGATTGGGAAACCCTGCCCTATGATGTGTTCTCACCGCACCAGGAGATTATCGCCCAACGCTTGGGCATTCTCTATCGGCTGCCGACCCAAAGTGCCGGGGTGCTGATTGTGCCGGTGGCGACCCTGTTGCAGCGGCTGGCTCCCCGCGATTATCTGGATCGTCATGCCCTGCTGCTGGCGGTGGGTGAGCGCCTGGATCGTGAGGGGTTTCGTCTGCGTCTGGAAGCCGCTGGGTATAATGCGGTGGCCCAAGTGATGGAGCACGGTGAATTTGCCGTGCGCGGTTCACTGATTGATCTATTCCCTAGCGGTGCCGAGCACCCTTATCGGATTGATTTATTCGATGATGACATCGACTCCATCCGCAGCTTTGACCCTGAAACCCAGCGCACCCGGGATAAAACCGACCAGATTGAATTGCTGCCCGCGCGTGAATTTCCGCTATCACAGCAGGCGATTACCCAGTTTCGTCAACGTTATCGCAGTCTATTCAGCGGCGACACCAGCCGCAGTGTGATTTATCAAGAAGTCAGTGACGGCCATGCACCCGGGGGCATCGAGTATTATTTACCGCTGTTTTTTGCCCAAACCGCGACCTTGTTTGATTATTTGCCGCCCGCAACCCTGGTCGTGCAACTGCCCGGCGTCACCGAGGCCATTGAGCAATTTTGGGTGCAGATCGAAGATCGCTATGACAGCCGCCGCCACGATATTGAACGTCCACTGCTGCCGCCTGCTGAATTATTTCTCGATCAGCCTACGGTACACTCGGCACTGGCAGCGCATCTGCGAGTGATGATTGACGCTGCCGACCCGCCGCCCATGCCGCCGCCAAGCCTGGCGTTTAACCCCCGGGCTGAAGATCCGGCAGCCGCTTTGCGCGCCTTTGTGGACACTTTCCCAGGGCGAGTGTTATTGACTGTGGAATCAGCCGGTCGCCGTGAGCTGCTGTCAGACACCTTACAGCGGTATCAATTACGCCCGCCAGTCGCCACCCGTTGGGAGGATTTTTTAAACGCCTCGGAACCGTTGATGTTGTGCATTGCTCCCCTGGAACAAGGCATGGTGCTCGATCACCCCCCGCTGGCGGTGATTGCGGAATCGCAGTTGTTTGGCGAATGGGTGCCGCAACGGCGACGACGGCGCGTCAGCCGTGATGCTGAGCGCATTGTCCGCGATCTGGCCTCGCTGACCATCGGCGCTCCGGTAGTGCATGAAGACCACGGCGTGGCGCGTTATGCCGGGCTACAGCGGATGAATATCGCAGGATTCGATGCCGAGTACGCCGTGCTGGAGTATGCCGGTTCCGATAAGCTGTATGTGCCGGTCGCCGCCTTGCACAAACTCAGTCGCTACGCTGGGGCCTCTCCCGAAGTCGCACCCCTGCATAAGCTCGGTTCTGACCAATGGGATAAAGCCCGGCGTAAAGCCGCTGAGAAAATTCGCGACGCCGCCGCCGAGTTATTGGAGCTGTACGCCCGACGCCAAGCGCGTCCCGGTCATGCGTTTGGCCTTGCAGAAACCGACTATGCGGCCTTCGCTGCCGCGTTTCCCTTTGAAGAAACCCCGGATCAGGCGGCGGCCATTGCGGCGGTGCTGGCCGATATGCGCAGTGATAAGCCGATGGATCGGGTGGTGTGTGGCGATGTCGGCTTTGGTAAAACCGAAGTCGCCATGCGGGCGGCGTTTGTCGCCGTGCAGGGTGGTTCACAAGTGGCGGTGTTAGTACCGACTACCCTGCTGGCGCAACAACATTATCAGAACTTTCTTGATCGCTTTGCTGATTGGCCGGTGCGGATTGAACTGCTGTCGCGGTTTCGCAGTGCCAAGCAACAGCAAGTCGCACTGACGGGACTGGCCGAGGGCAAGGTGGATATCCTCATCGGCACCCATAAATTGCTGCAAACCGATGTACAATTTCAGCACTTGGGCTTGGTGATCATCGATGAAGAACATCGCTTTGGGGTGCGACAAAAAGAACGGCTGAAAGCCCTGCGCGCTGAGGTGGATATGCTCACTCTCACCGCAACCCCGATTCCACGCACTCTGAATATGGCCCTGGCCAGTTTGCGGGATTTGTCGATTATTATTACCCCGCCTGCTGGGCGCCTGGCGGTGAAAACCTTTGTCGGCCAGTGGAATAAGCCGTTGATCCGCGAAGCCTGCCAGCGCGAGCTCAAACGCGGCGGTCAGGTGTATTTTCTCCACAACGAGGTGCAGACGATTGACCAGATGGCGCGTGATCTGGAGACGATTGTGCCCGAAGCGCGGATTGCCGTGGCTCATGGCCAGTTGCGTGAGCGCGAACTGGAGCAGGTGATGCTGGATTTTTATCACCAGCGCTGCAATCTGCTGGTGTGTTCCACGATTATCGAATCAGGCATCGATGTGCCCAATGCCAATACCATCATTATCAATCGTGCCGATAAGTTGGGTTTAGCGCAGCTCCATCAATTACGCGGCCGGGTGGGGCGCTCCCATCATCGCGCCTATTGTTATCTGGTTACGCCCCATCCCAAGTCCATGACCGCCGATGCGCGTAAGCGCATCGAGGCGCTGGAATCCTTGGAGGACTTAGGGGCTGGGTTTATGCTGGCCAATCACGATCTGGAAATTCGCGGTGCCGGAGAATTATTGGGTGAGGGGCAGTCGGGGCAAATTCATGAAATCGGTTTTTCCCTATACATGGAGATGCTGGAGCGGGCAGTGAAATCGCTGAAATCCGGCCAGGTGCTGGACTTGGATCAGCCCATCGATCATGGCCCGGAAATCGATTTGCAAGTCCCCGCACTGATCCCCGAGGATTATCTGCCTGATGTGCATAATCGCCTGATACTGTATAAACGCATTGCCAATGCGGCCAGTCAGGCTGAACTGGACGAGCTGCAAGTGGAACTGGTGGATCGCTTCGGCAAATTGCCGGAGTCCACCAAACGTCTGTTGGCCCTCACCGCACTCAAACTCCAAGCGACACCGCTTGGGGTGCGCAAAATCGAGGCTGGTGCCAAGGGAGCGCGGATTATATTCAGCGCCGAACCGCGGATTGATGTCGCGAAACTGCTGGATTTGATTCGCAGTCAACCGCAGGTGTATAAGTTGGAAGGCCAAGAGAAACTGCGTATTATTAAGCCTCTGGAACAGCCTGAAGCACGGCTCAGCGAGGTGCAGACGGTGTTACAGCAGGTGACTATCTCGGCAGGCAAGTGAACCCTACTCAGTGCTTGCCAGACAGCCTGCGGTAATGCCAGTATTAGAGATCTATCTCAAAACCAGCAATAGGAGTACAGACTAATGGGTTTTGCCTTATCGACGATGGAATTACGCAGCAGCGCTTTTGGCCAAGGCCAAGCGATACCTCGGCAACACACTGGTGAAGGAGAGGATATTTCCCCGGCGTTCGAGTGGAGTGACGCACCGGAAGGCACTCAGGCATTTGCCTTGATCTGTCATGATCCCGACGCGCCCTTGGTTAAACCGGCAAGCTACGGCTTTGTCCATTGGGTGCTATACAATATCCCGGCCTCGGTCAGCGAACTGCCTGAAGGCACTAGCGATTACACCAATGGCCAAACCGATTTCGGTAAACAAGGCTATGGTGGCCCGATGCCACCCAATGGCCACGGCGTGCATCATTATTTCTTTTGGCTGTTGGCGTTGGATCAAGATCTGGCGCTGGAACCCGGTCTAACGCTGTGGGAATTGCTCGACAACATTGAACCTCATGTCATCGGCATGAACCGGCTGGTGGGCACCTACCAACGCAGCTAATAGGCACAACTTCAGACTGCTCAGATATCACTCCCACTCAATCGTCGCTGGTGGTTTACCCGAAATATCGTAAACCACCCGTGAAATCCCGGCGACTTCATTGATAATCCGCCGTGAAACATGATCCAAGAAATCATGGGGCAATTCTGCCCAGCGAGCGGTCATAAAATCAATGGTCACTACAGCGCGTAAGGCAATCACATAATCATAACGCCGCCCATCGCCCATCACCCCGACTGAGCGCACCGGTAAAAACACCGCAAAGGCTTGACTGACCTGATCATAGAGGTCAGCACGCCACAGTTCTTCAATAAAAATATGATCAGCACGGCGCAATAACTCAGCGTACTCTCGTTTGACCTCACCGAGAATTCGCACGCCCAAACCTGGGCCAGGAAACGGATGACGATAGACCATGGTCGAGGGCAAGCCTAATTCAACTCCCAAACGCCGCACTTCGTCTTTAAACAGTTCACGCAGAGGCTCCAACAGGTGCAAGTTCATGCGTTCTGGCAGCCCCCCCACATTATGATGGGATTTAATCACATGAGCTTTACCGGTTTTAGCGCCTGCGGATTCAATCACGTCAGGATAAATCGTACCCTGAGCCAGCCAGCGCACTTGCGGCAGTCGTGCCGCTTCCCGCTCAAAAATCTCAATGAATAGCCGTCCAATGATTTTACGCTTGCGTTCAGGATCGTCCACACCAGTCAGTGCCGCTAAATACTCGGCTTCCGCATCCACCCGAATCACCCGAACCCCAAGATGCTCGGCGAACGTCGCCATGACTTGATCGCCCTCGCCGTAACGTAACAAACCCGTATCGACGAACACACACACCAATTGAGTACCAATGGCTTTGTGCAACAAGGCCGCCACAACCGACGAATCTACCCCGCCGGATAACCCTAGCAACACTTCATCCGTGCCCACCTGCTCACGGATACTGGTCAGGCTGTCATCGATGATATTGCCGGTTGTCCATAGCCCGGTACAACCACAAATCTCACGCACAAAACGGCGCAGAATCCGCTCGCCTTGGCGGGTATGGGTCACTTCTGGGTGAAACTGTACCCCGTAGTAGCGCCGGGTTTCATCCGCCATACCGGCCAGTGGGGCAGAATCGGTGCTGGCCATGCGCATAAAGCCCGGTGGCAACTCGGCTACTCGGTCACCGTGACTCATCCATACATCCAGCAAACCATAACCGAGTTCATTCGTATGATCTTCAATATCGGTCAATAGTCGTGAATGGTTATGGGCGCGGATTTGCGCATAACCAAATTCACGCTGCGCCGAGGCTTCCACCCGTCCGCCCAGTTGCGCTGCCATGGCCTGCATGCCATAGCAAATACCCAGCAAGGGCACACCGAGTGCAAATACGGCGTCTGCAATCCGTGGGCCGTCGATGACCGTGGTCGATTCCGGGCCACCGGATAAAATAATCCCACTGGGTGCAAAGGCGCGAATCGCTGCATCTCCCGAATCCCACGCATAAATTTCACAATAGACTTTGAGTTCACGCACTCGACGGGCGATAAGCTGAGTGTACTGGGACCCAAAATCCAGAATCAGAATACGGTCAGAATGAATGTCGGTCATCTGGATTAATCCACCCGATAATTCGGGGCTTCCTTAGTGATGGATACATTGTGGACATGGGATTCACGCACCCCCGCACCCGTGACGCGGCTGAATTCAGCTTGGGTACGCAATTGTTCAATGGTGCGGCATCCCGTATAACCCATACCGGAACGTAATCCGCCAAGCAATTGGTGTATTACGGTACTAATCGGGCCTTTATACGGTACCCGCCCTTCAATGCCTTCCGGCACCAGTTTTTCGGCAGCGCGGCCTTCTTGAAAATAACGATCCCCGGACCCATGTGACTGCGCCATTGCCCCAACGGACCCCATTCCACGGTAGGACTTGTACGACCGGCCTTGATACAACTCGACTTCGCCTGGCGCTTCTTCAGTGCCCGCAAACAGCCCACCTACCATAACGGCATGGGCACCGGCGGCTAGGGCTTTAACAATATCACCCGAATAGCGCACCCCCCCATCAGCAATCAGGGGAACATCAGAATCGGCCAAACTGCGCGCCACATTGGCCACGGCGGTAATCTGTGGCACACCAACCCCAGCGACAATCCGCGTGGTGCAGATTGATCCGGGACCAATACCGACTTTTACCCCATCAGCACCGGCTTCAATCAAATCCAAAGCCGCTTGGCCAGTACCGATATTACCGCCAATCACTTGCATATCCGGATAATTGCGCTTAATCCAGCGCACCCGTTCCAATACGCCCTGCGAATGGCCATGCGCGGTATCGACGACCACGACATCAACTTCGGCTTCAACCAAGGCGCTGATCCGCGTTTCGCTGTCCGGCCCCGTTCCCACAGCAGCCCCCACCCGCAGACGCTCTAAGTCATCTTTGCAGGCATCCGGATAATCGGTGGACTTCTGAATGTCCTTGACGGTGACCATCCCACGCAGTTGAAACGTTTCATCCACCACCAGCACTTTTTCAATCCGATGCTCATGCAATAGGCTCAAGACCTCGGCATGCGATGCCCCTTCACGCACCGTCACTAAACGATCACGTCCGGTCATAATCGTGGCGACCGAAGCACTTAAATCAGTGACAAAACGCATATCACGACTGGTTACAATCCCTACTAAGCGTTGACCATCGACTACCGGCACGCCGGAGATTTGATGCGCCCGAGTGATGGCCAATACATCAGCAATAGAAATATGCGGTGATACCGTAATCGGATCAGAAATCACCCCACTTTCGTATTTTTTAACCCGACGCACTTCAGCAGCCTGCTTGGTCGGACTCATATTTTTGTGGATAATACCGATGCCACCGATCTGCGCCATAGCAATGGCTAGGCTGGACTCAGTGACCGTATCCATAGCCGAGGAAACCAAAGGAATATTAAGAGTAATGCTACGGGTTAGCCGAGTATTGAGTTCCGCATCGCGTGGCAAAATGGCAGAATAGGCCGGCAGTAGGAGCACGTCATCAAAAGTGAGGGCTTCTTGAACAATACGCATTACAGTACCCCGATGTCAGTAAAGTTGGCGATTATACGTGTTTCGATGTATGCGTTCAGCCTACACGGGTTCAAAATGACTACACTCCCACGACCTGCTGTAAATGCTGCTGGGTCAATGCCAATAAATCCGGGACTTCGCTAATCTCCTGAGTCGTCCAAAACGCCTCGCCATTGACTACAGCAGCATCGACACCGCATCCCTGACCGCGCCACGCATCGACTAAGCGCTGACTGGCCGGGGGCAAAACACCGGTATCACTCTGACTCACTTCCAACCAGATGACCTCACCAGCAGGCGGTGGATTAAGCCGAGCAGCCGCAAGCTGTTGCGCTAGGGTTGGGTTCAGGGCATAACCGGCAATTTCCAAGGTTTCACCAGCATCAAGGCGAGCGCGTAACTGCGCTGTGGTTTCTTTCTGGCCGCTGAATAGACCCGCCGCCACGCGTAAGCGC
>PWUP01000103.1 GCA_003562535.1 Gammaproteobacteria bacterium
CACCGGCTATTGGGCAACTGCAATTCCACCGCGCCATCTTTAATTTGTTTGCCTGCAATCAAGATGATCACAGTAAAAACTGGGCTTTTTTACAGGATGATCAAGGCCGCTGGCAACCCGCTCCGTTCTACGATGTCACCTTTAGCCCCCATCCTTTCAACGAACACGCCACCGCCTATGCGGGTTATGGCAAAGCGCCCCCACTGAAAGCCATTCAAAAACTCGCTGCCAGTAGCGGTTATAGTCATTGGCCACAAGCTCGGCAACATCTGCAGCAGATTGTCGATGCCATCAGTGAGTTTAGCGCTTTAGCACAGGGACAAGGTGTTTCCAAAAGCACCATTTCAGCGATCAATGCCCAGCTCAATGCCTGCTGGCAGCAAAATAAGGCTTTGCTGGGGGCAGATTGAGGCAAGGCACTGGTCTCGCCAGATCCCAAACGATCAAAAAATGTAACCATCGACCTCGACCCGTCCATATCCAGACCACCTCATCGGCCTGACGATCACCGTTCAGCTCGATGGCCTGCCTGTCCTGAATTGCCCTCGGTGTCTGGATGAACGGTGTACAGATAGGGGCGCTGACCAAAGAGTTCACGGGCAAACGGACATTTCGCTACCTACCAGAATGGGTCACTGCCATTAAGTTAAGGCTTATCTATTTGTTTTTTAACGTTCCCGCACTCCTGCGTGGGAATGCATACCGAGCCTACATCATCCACCTCGTCATTCCGCCAGTCCATAGCGGAATGACGGCATGGAAACCCGAGGTATGCCCACCCCGTCGCACGGGGGTCAAACCCGCGCCATACCGGCTATTTGCTGGGAAGTGAAAAAAGGGAGGCATTCCAGAGAAATGGGATGGCAAGACAGGGGAGCGGATTGTCGCGACTTTGGCGGATCTTCTGATGCCTTGACGGAGCAAGGATAATTCCTTACCATTTTGCCATCCGTTGCCGAGTAAACTTTCATGATGCAAACTATCGTTGAACATGCCAAGCTGACCTCCAAAGGGCAAATCACCTTGCCGAAGTCGATTCGCCAGGCTCTGGGCGTCACCACGGGCGCCCAGCTTTGCTTTGAGCTGCGGGGCGATGCAGTGATTGTGACCCGCGCACAGGCTGAACACAACGACCCCGCCATCGGCGGATTTCTCGCACTGCTGGAGGCCGATATTCGCCAGGGTCGGCAGCTCGGTGTTCTACCCGATGAACTGGCTCAAGCCATGCTGGACAACCTACAACAGCCTGTAAACTTGGACGACGAGATCGAGGGCGAAGTCGCGCTTTGATTAAACGCCACGGCTGGATTCTCCTCTTTCACGCTTGCCTGGTCGAGCAGCTACAAAAGCTGAATGTGGCCAGCGAGCGGGCGCGACGCAAAGATCCGGAGGGCTATCATGGCAATGCCAACGTCCGGTTGTGGCGGGCACTGACGAATTTGATCCTAGAGACCATACCCTCCGACCCAAGCCGCGATGACTATCGCCAAGGCAATACGCTAGGCTCGGATTTCCGCCACTGGCGCAGAGCCAAAATCGGCAGGCGTTTCCGGTTGTTCTTCCGCTATGACTCACGCTCCAGAACGATTATTTACGCATGGGTGAATGATCAGCACAGCCTGCGCGCCGCTGGCAGCAAATCGGATCCCTATGCGATGTTCCAGAAGATGCTGAAGTCGGGCAATCCGCCGGATGACTGGTCAGCCCTGATTCAGGCCAGTCAAGCAGACTGGGACACCGATTAACGGGCGCAAAAAAACAAAGAGATAGTTTTTAATGGCATTCTGGGTAGTCCTAAATAACAATACTGCGGACAGTTTTGAATGAGATCCTGTTGAGAGGGTAGCGGCACGGATCAATCGTGGGTAATGTGAAGTTTTCGAACACTCGCTCACACCGAGAGAATCCCGCGCCGCTACCCCCTCATCAAAAACTGTCCGCAGTATTGATATACGAAATCCTTAACGAGTCAAGAAGACCTGAACATACGACAGGTGACAAGACAGTTGTACTGATAGCTGACAAAACGGCTAGAGAAATTCCGAATACCGCACAGCAGGCACCGACCAAAGTAGCAGGAACTAGACCAATACTAACACTTCGCAAGAAAGTATCGACTACCAAATCCATTTGGCAGGCAGCTATTGATACAGAAACAGAAGCTTTGCCACGAATCGAGGTTACTGACAATCCGCGATTAACCCGTGACTCAACAGAGCTTGTAGTACCTTTTTCAAGCGAAGGCGAAGTACTCGAGGCTTATGCACGAGACGACCAGATTGAGCTGATTCGATTGAACGGCGAGAAGACTATGACCATTGGCCGAGTCAGCATCTCTCGATCCACCCCTTCGTTGCTACGTGTGGAATTGCGTCATGGTAGTTCTGTGAATATTGGAGATACGCTCTTCTTGCGCACGGCTCAAGATAGGTCTTCTTTTCTCAGAAGAAAAACAGCTCTCACGAGGATTATTGAACGCCGAGGCGTGGTCAAGGATCTCATCGATTACTTCGAGCCGACTTGTTGCTCAACACCAAAAGTACTAGCAGATCATGCTACAGAACAAGACTTTGCGGCCTATGACAGAACAGATGAACATGGAAATAAGATATCGCTCAACCAAGAGCAGAGAGACGCTTTTAATCGGCTTTTGACCAAGGGGCCACTCTCATTACTCCAAGGCCCGCCAGGTACAGGAAAGACCGAGTTTATTGCCGCTTTCGTTCATTACTTGGTAGCCAAGGCGGGCGTTCATAACATACTGCTGGTGAGTCAATCTCACGAGGCGATCAATACCGCAGCGGAAAGAATACGTAGACACTGCCGAAGATTGAAGACGCCTTTGGATGTCGTGCGCTTCAGTAATAGCGAAGGCGCAGTATCAGACGAACTGCGGGATGTATACGCACCAAACATTGTCTCAGAGAAGCTTGCCTTATTTGAGGCCGAGTTCGACCAGCGGGTGCTTGCCTTGCAGTCAGCCTTGGGAGTCCCCAAAGACTATTTGATTAGTGTGCTGGATACGGAACGAGAAGTAGCGCGTCGGGTCGTTCAGTGGAAGCGACTGGATATAGACTGCGAATCTAATGACTTTTCGTCAGCAGAAAAAAGGCGAATGGAATCCGCTAAGCAGAACATTCGGCTGGAATTAAATCAGATATTGCGCTCGAAGTACAAAGTGGAGTCACCGGAGGAGTTGCCATTTGATAAGATGCTGGGTCATGCATTTCGAAGGGTTTCATGTGAATACGGGATTGCACCACATGAGGAGCAGCGTGTGCAAGCGCTGCTTAAAATAGGTCAGGATTTCAAGGAAAAGCTCGCTACCGAGCGAGTCAATTTTGACGAATTTCTTGGACGGTCAAGAACATTGGTCTGTGGAACATGTGTTGGGGTTGGGCAACAACATATTGGGATAAAAGACAATCAGTACGACTGGGTTATCATTGATGAGGCGGCTCGGTCTTCGGCCAGTGAACTTGCGGTGGCTATGCAGTCTGGCAAGCGAATACTGCTGGTGGGCGACCATCAGCAGTTGCCACCACTCTATCAAGATGAACACAAACGTGCGGTCGCCCGTAAACTAGGGTTATCTAGCCAAGACGAAACGCAAGCCAAGGTATTTATTAGTGATTTTGAAAGATGTTTTGAGTCTGAGTATGGCACGCAGGTGGGTGCGACGTTACGTACCCAGTACCGAATGATCCAACCGATTGGGGACTTGGTGTCGGCGGTCTTTTATAAAGGCGAATTGAAAACAGCTAAGCGGGATATGCCCGAGTGTTTCTTAAATCCACCTGAGATCTTATCGTGCTCAGTTACTTGGATAGATACAGCGGCTATGGGCAAAAGGGCACAGCATAGCGATGATGCGGGTAAAAGTATCTACAATATTCAAGAAATCAATACAGTATTGGGTGTATTGAAAAGGGTAGAGGAGAATAGTGATTTCTGTAAATTGCTTGCGAAAACCTTGAAGGAAGGAGAAGCAGGTATTGGTGTCATTTGCATGTATGGGGAGCAGAAACGTCGCCTTCGTAGGAAATTCAATGAGTTGGAATGGACAGAAGAGTTCAGGAAGCTCGTAAAAATCGACACCGTCGATAGCTATCAAGGCAAAGAGAATCGTATTGTTATCCTGTCGTTGACGCGCAACGCCCCCGATGCCGGCCCAGGCTTCCTGAAGCAGTCGAACCGAATCAATGTATCGATGTCCAGAGCGATGGATCGCTTGCTTATTGTTGGTTCAACACAAATGTGGACAGAAAGGAATGAAGGCATGCCATTGAATAAGGTTTTGGGATTTATGTACGAACGCGGTGAGCCGGATTATGTATTTTTGGCTGCAGAGAACTTTCTCAAATGGAGGCACATATGAACGCTGACACAAAAATCCCATTCGAACGCTTGGATTTTGCCTTGCCTATTCAGCGGTTCCGAATCGAATACTCGCTTGTTGAGAAAAATGCTGTACCGTTTGTTCGCGAGTTCGTACTTCGATTGCTATGGTTGAGTAAGATGACGCTCGGCGAGTTAGCGGCTTTTATGGGTTTTACCCAGAAAGAGGCGCGTGTTGTGGAGACACAGTTATTTGAGCTAAATGAAGTATCCATTGGAGAGGATGGGCGGCTTGAGTTGACGCAAAAGGCGAAAGCGTATTTTCGGAACTCGGCAGATGGAAGTCCGCGAATTGCTCAGTTGATAGATCGTCGCAGTACTTTCCAGTTTGAATTGGTTTCTTTTGGCTATGTTCCAAAAAATAAGGTAACAGAGGACTG
>PWUP01000208.1 GCA_003562535.1 Gammaproteobacteria bacterium
GGCCCCGTCCGTAATCATTCAGTCCCCTCTCCCCCATTCAAAGCCCCTCACCCCAACCCTCTCCCAAAGGGAGAGGGAGCTTAAGACAGGGGAGCAGAACGGGATCTGCGCCCCGCCAAGGTGAAGCAAAAGATCAGCGGAGGCTTTCGCACTCAAGCGGGCGCACGGGTCGATGTCCACCTACAGGCCGTGATCTCGACCTTGCGCAAGCAGAACATCAATGTGTTTAAAGCATTGCGTAACCTGTTTTCCGGCTTGCCGATCACCGCGTCGTAAGGGGGCTAGGTAGGTAGTTACCTCATAACAAACCAATCTACTGCCCCTCAGGCACGATGACGCTGGAAGATCCTGGATGATTCACCGGAAAAGCACGGATATGCAAATCGTGTTGTGGGAACGGTACGTCAACGCCTTGCTCGCGGAGACGGCGAATAACCGCCAGATACAAGTCATTGATAAAGGGCAAACGATCACCGATATCGGGCACAAAAGCACGGATCTCAAAAGTCACCGAACTGTCGCCCAAGGTCAATAAATACACCACCGGCTCGGGATCCTCCAGCACCAACGGATGCTGTTGGGTGGTCTCCAATAAAATCGCCCGCACCTCTTCCAGATGAGCATCAATCCGCACGCGCACCGGAATAATCACCCGCGTGACGGATTCGGTCAGCGTCCAGTTGATCAGGGTTCCGGTGATAAAGGTTTTATTGGGAATCACAATTTCCATATTATCCCAGTCGGTTAACGTCGTCGCTCGGATGCGTATCCGCGACACGGTGCCGCTGCGACCGTCGATGGTTACGGTATCACCGACTCGAATCGGACGCTCTAATAATAAAATCAGTCCCGAGACAAAATTGGCAAAGATTTCCTGTAGCCCAAAACCCAATCCCACCCCAAGAGCGGCCACTAACCACTGCGCTTGACTCCAATTGACACCGAGAATGTTTAAGGCCACGAAAATAGCAATGATGGTAATGCTATAGCGGGTGATGGTGGTCATGGCATAGCGGATACCGCCGTCCATACCCAGATGACGCAGAATAGTGATTTCCATCAAGCCCGGCAGATTACGCGCTACAAATTGCAATAACAGCAATAAGGTCAACGCCAATACCAGACTCCCCAAAGTAATGGCGGTAAGCTGCAGCTCACCGGTCTCGTCAACCGTGGTACGCTCCCACAACACCACTTGATCGAGAAACGTCAGCGCTGGTAATAAATCTGACCAAATCAACCACGCCCCCACCGCAATTGCAATGGTGGCGCTGAGCTGTAACAGGGCGCGGGTTTGTTCGCTTACGGCTTCGATATCGGTCGCTTCCGCCTCTTGCACGGCCTGGGCAGTATCCACCGCTTGAGCGTTGTCCTTGCTGCGTGCCACTTTCAATGCCTCACGCCGAGCTAAAGCCTGAGCCAAAGCCACGCGCCGCTGCAGCACATTCAACAGTCGCAGCACCAGATAGGCACTGACGGCCACGGCGACTAAAACGGTGAGGGTCATCACCAAGCGCTCTTGGAGTTGTAAGGCCGTGTAGTAGAAACCAATCAAGGCCAGCACCACCATCCCCAAGGGCAAGGCAATGACCAGCGGATACCACACAAAACGCAGCCGCCACCCCATGCCCCGCCCCGACAATAAACCGCCCAAGGTGCCCCGGCTGGGATGCAATAAACGCGCAAGCAGTAAAGTAAACGCCAACGTTCCTACGATGAACGCCAATCGGCCTAAAGTATCGCGGTAGAGTTCATCAGGCTGCCATTCGGTCAGCATGACCATAAAGGTGCTCACCCCACCAATGGGCATAAACCAGTGGAGATTACGGCGGATGACTTTACAGGTTTGCTCTGACCAGCAAAAGTGCAAGGCAGCCAATCCATTGGGGCGGCACACTTGGCGCAGCAAGGCTAACGCCATCAGAAACACTGCGGTGGCGTACAGCCCGTTGCCCACCCCACGGGTAAACTCTGAAAGCTGTTCGTTGACCAGCAACAGCTTACCCGGCGTACCAATGAGCAACGGCCAAGGCAAGGCCAAAGCTAAGGTAATGCCTAGCGCCTGTACGGTCAGCATAAAGTGGTCATGCTGCACCTTGCCGACGGATTTATTCATAGCCTCCAAACGCTGGAGTAAGCGCCGCCGATAGGCTAATAAGCCTAAGGCGGTCAACACCGCCAGCGCCAACAGCGCCTGTTCCGGTGCGGTCAACGCCTTTAAGGTGCGTGCGATATCTGACCAATGCGCTGGCAGCAACAACCACTGTAAGCTGTCGGCCAAGGCCAGCGACCATTGCATACTCACCGGCGCACTGCTGGCGATCCAAAACAGTTTTTGATCCAGTAATGCGGCATAACTCTGAGCGTTATCGACTAAACGGCGCTGGGTGCGATCCAGTTCCAAAAGCTGGTCAATATAGCCCGAATAGCCGTTACCCAGCAGTTCCAAGAGTTGGCGTTGACTGCGTAATAACTCACGCAGCGCCTCACGCAGTTCAGTCCGCTGCTCGGGGTCGAGATCCCCCAGGGTAGCCAAGCGTTGGTCAATGGACTCATCGAGATTAAGCAGTTGGCGACGCTGCTGCTCAAAACGAAACTGGCGCAGGCGGGCATCAACAAGACGTTGTTGCCGTTCTTGGGCGCTTTGTTGATAGTGGCTGAGATCCGGTAGTTGGCGGCGCTCACTGCGCAAAATCGGCCCTAAAGCGTCACTCATGCCGGCAATGTCCAATTGCCGCTGAATACTGCGGAAACGCTCGTCGAGTTGTTGTAATTGCTGAACATTACGCTGCCCCGCAGCCATTACCGTATCGGTTAAGCGTAAAATATCATTGAGCTGCTGGCTCAGTTCGGTATTCACTTCAGCCACACGACGCACAACCTCCGGGCGATCCGCTAGATCACGAGTCACCCGTTCGGTCTCACGCAAGGCGGCAGCGGCTTTTTGTTGCCGCCGCTCAGTAATCAGCGTTTGCAGTTGGGCGATATGCTGAGACTGCACCGCCATTTGCTGCTCAAGCAGGTTGTGGCGCGCCCGCAGCAGCGCTAAACGGTCAGCATGGCTAAGCGCCTCTTGTTCCAGCATGGCGATGCGCTGGTTAAGCATTAAGGCTTGCGCACTGAGCGCTGTTGCCCGTGCGTGTTCGAGGATGGCATCAGTTGATACTGTGGCAAGGTCAGCGACAGATCCTAAGTCCGCCAGAAGCCCACGGGTTTCTTCCAATTCCAGAGGGATCTGCTCGGGACGTGCCCTCAGGGTTTGCTGTTGCGTATCCAAGTCACTGAGACGCGCCCGCAATGCGGTCTGTTCGGCCAACTGAGTGCTGAGATGACTTTCTAGTTCTTCTAAGGGCAATAGCGCCGGCATGGGGTCAAACCACTCGGGCTGCTGTTGCAATGCCTCCAGATCTTGGCGCAGTTGCTCGGTTTCCGCAGGTGCCGCACTCAGCGACCGGCGATAGCGGCGCTGATTTTCCGCATAGCGTTCGGCCTGTTGATAATAAGCCAGCGCTTGGCGATAGCGATCCGTCGCGCGTTCGCGCTCACTGGCGGACAACTCTGCGGCCACTTCGACAGACGCAATGCGCTGTTGTAGCCAAGTTTCGGACAATACCCCAAAATCGGGTTCTTCTGCCCATGCAGGGACTTGCACCAACAGTAGTAGTAGTAGCAGCAGCAGAATAAGGCTGAGCGTCTGCCCAACGCGCCGTAGGATTTTGCTAGGATTAGCGGGAATACTCAAAATGTCGGGCAATGCAATTCCATCTATTCCACATACTCATACGGCGATACGGCATAAGCCTCCAGTGTATATCCGGCGACACCAAACTCACTGTCTACCCCGTGGGCGCGTAGTGTGCCGTCGACCCAGACAATATCAAACAAACCTTGAATCTTCGCCGGGGTCTCTGCAGTCACATACACCATCTGGTTGGCCGGTGGTGGCGGCACATGGATACAGGCTCCGTAATAGGGCACTAACAAAAACTCAGTCACTTCAGTCACTGCAAAATCCAACGGCACCACAAAGCCGGGTAAGCGGATCTGTTTACCGTCCAGAGCCTCAACAATCGGGGCATTGTCGAGAATATCCGCCAATGCGGCCATTAATTCCTGCCCTTCGAGGCTGTCATCGCTGATGGCCGCCAATTCGTCATCGGTATAGTCTATAAAGGGATTTTCGGGAAACCAATCCGCTGGCATGAGATCATCCCAGTCGATTTCGACAAAGGGTGAATGTGCCGCCATGACTTGCGGCATTTTAGAAGTATCCACGCTGGAGTGATTCTGAGCCAGCCAGTTGGCAGGCAGTCCACCCTGCCAGCCCAGCACCGCAAGTCCTCCACCGAGCAGTAATGTCAGCCCTAATGCACCCCTAATCTTCACCAGCCACCTCAATTAATTGCGTAAGGTCATACCATCCACCAGAGCATAGCGGTAGGCGCGCCACGCCGGAACCAGCCCAGCAAGGCAACCCGCCCCCACCACCAGAGCCACAATCTGCAACTCCGGAATGCCCGGCGCACTCAAGGCCAGATACAGGCCAAATCGCGCTTCAACCCAGCCCTGGGTCAGCGCCAGCAGGCCATACAAGGCCAACATGCCCAATACGGCACCGAGCAGCGCCAAAAGTGCCGCTTCGCTGACTAATAAGGCCATAATATGACGAGGTCGCGCCCCGACCGAACGCAAAATCGCTAACTCACGGCGGCGGCTTTCCAGACTCGCCAGCAAGACCGCTAACATACCGATCAACCCGGCCACCACC
>PWUP01000311.1 GCA_003562535.1 Gammaproteobacteria bacterium
CCGGGTGACTCACCGATGGTCCACGTACACGTTGCGGATCTGGATGCCGTGCTCCAGCAGGCACAGACCCTAGGGGCTAAGATCGTCGCCCAACGCACGCCGGTTCCCGGTCACGGTTGGTATGCGCAATTCGAGGATTATGACGGCAATCGGATTGGTTTATTTGAACGGGACGATGATTCTCGCCTCAAGGACTAATCACTTTTTGCCTGCAAACGTAAGTGTTCAGCCCCCCTCACCCTAGCCCTCTCCCCCAGGGGGAGAGGGGACTGATCGATGATCATGGGTCTGGTTATCTGGGCGAACAGCTATAAGCTCCCTCTCCCTTTGGGAGAGGGTTGGGGTGAGGGGCGGTGCTGCAAACGCCAGACCAGTGTCCGGTTATTGGCTGGCATGGCGTGATCCGCCTCCAGTTCGAAGCCGACTGACGCAGCTAGAGGCAGCAACGCCTCCAAATCACGGATACCCATGCGGGAATCCTGCTGGCGCAACTGCTGGTCAAATCGCTGATTACTCTCGCTGGTGTGTTGGCCTTGATACCTAAACGGCCCATACAAACAGAACACACCATGGAACGGCAGCCGCCGACCCAGACCGTGGAACAGGGCTTCAACCGCAGGCCAGCTCATGATGTGAGCCGTATTGGCCGAAAATGCCGCATCCGCCTCGATAGGCGGCCATTCCGGGTGCAACACATCGAGCACTTGCGGTTCCTGCAGATTGTGCGCCCCTCTGGTACGTGCATCCTCGACCCACAGTCGGCAACCGGCCAGATAGTGCGCCTGATCGGTGGGTTGCCAGCGCAACCAAGGCAATTGAGACGCAAAAAAAGCCGCGTGTTGGCCGGTACCTGCACCGATTTCCAGAACCTGAGCACCGTTATATAAATGCTCTGGCCAGACCTGTTGCAGTATCTCCAGAATAGGCACTTTGTTATTTTCACAGGCTTGGGAGAACGGTTTTGAGATCATATAGGCAGTGTTTCGGCTTGCTAGTGTAGGCTGATTGCTTGGGGCAGTATCATTCGTTTGGCTTAAAACCGGGTTCGCACACCAAGCGTGATGATGTCATTGTGCTGATAAAACCCGCCGATGCTGCGCTCGGCACCGGAAAAATGGTGATAACCCAGATAAATTTCATGCGGTTCAGCGCCAATATAGCTCAGCTCTGGATTGATATACCGATCACTGTGATCGAGACCGAACGAGAACCGTAACCGTCCCTGCCAGTGATTGGGCACAAAAACCTGCTCAATGTCGCCACTGACCGCCAGCGTTGCGGTGCGATCCAGTACAGGCCCGGCATCGATCAGTGCTTCACCGACCAGTTGTAGACTCACGCGCAAATCGGCGTCACCGGGGAACCACTCAGCGCCAACCGCGCCACGCAAGGCCTGACGGGTCTCCAGCGCCAAGGTGTCGCGCTGAGTGACGGGTACATCACTGAGCCAGGCCGATTCAAAGCGCCAAGTCACCCCGCTGGCCTCAAAGCCCAGATCACTGCCTAAAACCCAAGTCCGCGGATAGTGAACCTCAAAGGCAGGCTCAGCACCACTGAGCAAGGCGCTGGGATCGCCGTTGTTGAATAGCGTCGTGCGTGCGGCATCAGACAGGGTGAAGTACGGCAGAGAATGGGGGGTGTAGAGCACATTAACCGCATAATCCACGCCCCGTTGCCAGCGGCTGAACCGCCAGCCAGCGCCGCCACTGCGGGGTTTATGGGTGTTAAAACGTCCGTTACTGATCAGTGGCGCAGTGGCGGGATCAAAGGCCAAGCCGGGTAAACGGCCATTACGGCGGTCAACCCAAGTCCAGATGCTGTTCTCATCCGCTTGCTCGGCTGCTCGGAAACGCGGTATCCACACCAGATCATGGGTGCCGGAGGCATGAAAATGCTCCCAACGCACTGTTGGTACTACGCGGCGGCGCTCTGCCGGGTCATCGAGAATCGAGCGGCTAAAATCCAGCACACTGAGCTGATCATTGGGTGATAGTTCATCCATACGTCCCCAAACTACCGACTGCGCTCCCAAGGTGACACGGTTGTGGGCATCACGATAGCGCAGATAGGTCGCGGCATAGTCGGCATCAACGGTGCTGAGCCGTTGATCACCCCATTGCCGGTAGCCCTCCAGCCGCGCCCCCACCCGCGCTTCCCAAGACTCGTTAATCGACCAGAGCACATAGGGCTCAGCGCGTAGGGATAAGCCGCCGTCGGCTGGCCGTGACGAGCGGGTCAGGGAGCTGGCTTCCATTCTGACGCGCTCTATGCCGTAGCGCAGTGCCTGTGACTCAGGGCGTTGCGACGGGGTTGTGGCCTCTGGGGCGGAACCAAACACCAGTGCGCCCGGGGTCTCTGCTGTTGACGACGTAGGCGCAGGCGGTGTCGGACTAGGGCTGGCCTGCGCCGCAGTGGGGGAGCCGGTGTTCATATCGCGCACAATGACCGAGGGAGCCGCCAAGTCCAAAGCAGCAACTCGCTGTTGCATCGCAAGAGCATTATCCGCTTGGCGGAATACGCCCACGCTTAGCCAGCGCTGATCGCCACTGACTGGCATCAAATAACTCTCAATATTATGGGCTTGGATATGTCGCAGAACGCGGTTAGCCTGCGCTGCATCAGCAAAAGGGCCGACCATGACCCGTTGTAACTCAGCGGCATACACTGTCGGTGTACTGATGAGAACGAGGCCGAATGCTACAGCCAGCAGAGAGCGGATCATCGACCGATAGAGAGGCAAAAAGCGCGCGCAGGTCATCGTTGAGTAAGCCAGTTAGCAGATGCACAGTGCTTAGTTTAACATGGCTTATAGGGTCGAGTGCTGACGGTCATGTTAAACACTATACGCGATCCGGTTTTCCGGTCATGCATGAGGTGTTCGAAGGCCACACCTTTGAGGGTAATGAGTAAAATCAGTGGTGGGTCTGCTGTTCTTTGACTGAATCGGGGACGCTGCGAGTGTAGCACAGGCGCTGGGAGAGTTGGGTTAGGTACGGCTACTGTGGCATCATCTATACTCATTGCTAAGCGATAAATCTAGGCGACAAAGAACAATGCCACACCTTCCTACTTTTGAATGGACTACTAATTATATGACCGATCTACCTTCTGTCGATGATCAACACCGACACTTGGTAGACCTGATCAACCGGCTCGGTCAGTTCATGGAAACCAACCGGGTCAGCCCGTCTGAACTGCGCGATATTTTTGATGAACTGGTGAGCTACGCTCAATTCCACTTTGCCGAGGAAGAGCGCTTGATGCAGAGCGCAGGCATTGATGCGCGTCATATTGAGCAACATAGGCAAATCCATCAGCGCTTTGCGAAGGACGTGACAGCGTTTGACTCTGTGGGCAAAGACCAGGCGCTACAGTTTGGCTCAGGTCTTCTTGACTATTTAGTCCACTGGCTGGCTTACCACATTTTGGGTCAAGATCAGGACATGGCGCGCCAGATCGCCGCAGTGCAGGCAGGGATGGACCCCGCCCAAGCGTTTGAACTCCATGAACGCCAGAAAGATACGGCGGTAGAACCGCTGCTGGCGGCGTTGAACCGATTGGTGCAACAACTCTCAGCCCGTAATCGAGAACTCGTCGAACTCAATCATTCGCTAGAAGAACGGGTTACGCAACGCACGTTGGAGTTATCCCAAGCTAATGCAGAACTCAAGATGCTGTCGCTAACAGACGGGCTGACCGGCTTATCGAATCGCCGCCACGCCATGATGCAATTGGATGCGCTCTGGAGGGAGTCCGATGCCAACGGCAAACCGCTCTCAGCACTGATGATTGACGCTGATAATTTCAAGGAAGTCAACGATACGTATGGTCATGATGCAGGTGATGAGGTGCTTATAGCCCTGTCAAGAGCACTCAGCCACGCCCTGCGTTCGGATGATTTGGTCTTCCGCCTAGGGGGGGATGAATTTCTGGTGCTGTGTCCGGCAACCGATTTTGATGGCGCACTCAAGGTAGCGGATATGTTGCTCAAACAGGTCTCGACACTGCGTGTTGCTACGGGCACTGGATTCTGGAAAAACAGCATCAGTGTCGGGGTCGCGACCCGTGAGGCCACTATGGAGCACTTTGAGGATTTGATCAAAACTGCTGATAAAAGTGTGTATTTAGCGAAAAATGCCGGCAGAAATTGTGCCCGTGCTAGCCAGATGTAATCCTGTGCTCTTAATCAAGGTCTTCGATGCGGTGCCGACAGCGCTAAGTACGGATCAGCCGATCAACTCGTAGCCGCTGGCGCTGATCGAATAAGCGCTGACTGCCTAACCAAACCGCAGCCATTGTGCCGAAGCCGGTACCTACGGTCACGGTGAACATAATCAATATTTGATATTTCACCGCCAGTGTCGGGGGGCTGCCTGCCAGAATCTGGCCAGTCATCATGCCAGGCAGACTGACCACACCGGCTGTCGCCATCGCATTAATGGTTGGAATCAAGCCGCTGCGTATGGCATCACGCCGGATATCCTCGATGGACTGCGATCCGGTCTGCCCCAGCATCAGACGATTCTCAATCAAGGCGCGTTGACGCCACACGGTATCGGTTAACCGATCCATGCCCAGGGCTACCCCCGTCATGGTATTGCCCAGCAACATGCCCAACAGCGGAATAGCGTACTGGGGCTGATACCACGGTTCAGGGCCGATGACCACAGTCAGGGTTAATAGGGTCACGGAAAACGACGATACAAACATCGCTACGGTGCCGATGCCAAACGCCCAACCTCCTGTCAAACGGTGTTTTTGTC
>PWUP01000161.1 GCA_003562535.1 Gammaproteobacteria bacterium
CTTTGCGATTCGACTTCGACCTCGACCATGGAACGCGAAACCTTCGCGCTTGTAGATAACCTATCTACAATCGAGAATTCTGATAAACAATGAAGAAAAAATCAAGAACTGTTTTTTGCTCCCAATTAGATCGATTACAAAATAGATTTTCTACGTTATAATATAACACACACACACTGTGCAAAACACGTTTATGGTTAATGTTACTTCTTGTGGTACTCATGGCCAAGATATTGAGGCTGCCCTGCGCTCGGCTGAGCGACTGTGTCTCAGACGCGGTAGTCGTTTGACCACTTTGCGGCGGCGGGTCTTGGAAATCATTCTGCATAGCGAACGGCCGCGAGGTGCCTATGCCATTTTGGATGAGCTGCGTGCTGAAGGGCGCAGCGGTGCCCCACCGACGGTGTATCGAGCACTGGATTTTTTACTGGAACAACGACTGATTCATCGTTTGGCCTCGCTGAACGTATTCATCGGCTGTCCGCACCCAGAACGTAACCATAATGGCCAATTCTTGATCTGCCAACACTGCGGACGAGTGGACGAGCTAGCCAGCTTCGCCGTCGAGCAGGCGATTCGCGATAGTGCCTCCGAACATCAGTTTACCGTCGCCTCCCAGATGGTGGAAATTCTGGGATGCTGTGCAGATTGCCAATCCAGAGAATTGCGGTCTGATGATGGCCACTGAGGCATTACTGGCAGTCGAGCGAGTCCACCTCACCTTGGGGCGGCATCCGGTGTTACAGGATGTCTCACTCCAGCTCAAGCCGGGTGAGGTGCTGACACTGATCGGCCTGAATGGATCGGGTAAAACCACCTTACTGCGGGTTATTTTAGGCTTAGTAGCGCCTGATCGGGGGCAAGTCAGGCTACGACCCGGCACGCGCATTGGCTATATGCCGCAAAAACTGCCCATCGAGGAAACCCTGCCCTTGAGTGTCGCTCGGTTTCTCACCCTCAGTCAGCGAGCGACGCGCGCGCAACTGCGCCACGTTTTGGTAGAAACCGGCGCACTGGCGGTGTTGGACAGCCCGCTAGCGGCGCTTTCCGGGGGGGAATTACAACGGGTGTTGCTGGCTAAGGCGTTGCTGCGTGAGCCGGATCTATTGGTCTTGGATGAACCGGTGCAATCGGTGGACGTGGCCGGCCAGTTTGAGCTGTACGATCTGCTCGGGCGGATTCGCCAGCGCCGTGGGTGCGCCATTTTAATGGTCTCCCATGATTTGCATTTAGTCATGCCGACCACCGACTGGGTGATCTGTATGAACCAGCATATTTGTTGTGCCGGTCCACCCGAAATTGTCAGTCAACACCCGGCCTATCGCCAACTCTTTGGCATCGATCACGGGCGGGTTGCTGTGTACCACCACCATCACCATGATCATAAACACGATACCCACGGTCAGGTTGTGAAGCCTGAAGAGCCGCATTGATGGATGATTTTTTATGGCGCGCCTTAATCGGCGGCATCGGCGTCGCCCTCATCAGCGGACCGCTGGGGGCGTTTATCGTCTGGCGGCGGATGGCGTATTTCGGCGATTCGCTAGCGCACTCAGGGCTGATGGGCGTGGCCTTGGGTCTGTTATTGGGTTTGGACGCTGGGCTGGGGGTGCTCATTGTGTGTATTGCCCTGGCATTGGTCTTGGTGCTGCTACAACGCCAACGCCAGCTTGCCACTGATACCCTGCTCGGTATGTTGTCACATACCACCTTGTCGTTAGGCTTGGTGGCCTTAGCCTTTATCGAGACCGTGCGGGTGGATTTGGTCAGTTATCTGTTTGGCGATATTTTATCCATTACCCCAAGCGAACTGTATTGGATTTGGGGCGGTGGCCTGTTGGTATTGGGTTTAATGGCCTGGCTGTGGCGCCCCCTGTTGGCCTTAACCGTCCATGAGGATATGGCACGGGTTGAGGGGGTGCCGGTATTTTGGGTGCGGCTAGGGTTTATGCTACTGATAGCTGTAGTCATTGCCCTAGCGATGAAAATTGTTGGTATCTTGTTGATCACCTCCTTGCTGATTATTCCAGCGGCAGCGGCTCGGTGTTTTGCCCGTAACCCCGAGCAGATGGCCGTGCTAGCCAGCGGACTAGGCTGCTGTGCGGTGGCATTAGGCTTGTGGGGGTCGATGCAGTGGGACACCCCCAGCGGCCCGTCCGTAGTGGTGGCCGCAGCAGGGTTGTTTATTCTGAGTCAGGTTTGGCCGCAGGCGCGGCGCTCTCGCTAAGGACTGCGGGTCGCAGCGGCCAGCCGCCTAATTCTTGCCACTGATTAATAATTTTGCAAAATAAATCCGCAGTGCGTTCAGCATCGTAAATCGCTGAGTGCGCCTGTTCCTTTTCCCAGTCCAAGCCTGCAGCCGTCGCAGCCCGGGATAACACCGTCTGACCATAGGCCAGACCTGCCAGACTCACCGTGTCAAAACTGCTGAACTGATGGAACGGACAGCGTTTGATTTTATTACGCGCCACAGCGGCATTCAGAAAGCCTAGATCAAAGAAGGCATTATGGCCGACTAAAATGGCCCGAGTGCAGTGGTGGGTTTTCACTGACTGACGGACGGCTTTAAAAATATGATTCAGCGCGTCGTTTTCAGGTATCGCAAAACGGAACGGATGATAAGGGTCAATGCCGTTGACCGCCAATGAATCTGGGTTGAGCTGCATACCGGGAAAAGGTTCGACATGGTAGGCTAAAGTGTGCTCGCGCACCATCTGGCCTTGAGCATCCATGGTCAACAGCACGGCAGCAATTTCCAGCAGTGCGTCCGTTTTGGCATTAAACCCGCCGGTTTCCACATCAATCACGACCGGCAAAAATCCTCGGAAACGGTAGGCAATAGGGTGTTTAGGTGCAGAGCGAGTCATCAGCAGAGCGCATAATCCATAATTAACGGGGCATGATCAGAAAACCGCTCAGCGGTGTAAATATCCGCCGCCTGTACCCGTGCGCCCATGCCAGGGGTAGCGATTTGATAATCAATCCGCCAGCCGACATTATTCGCCCGTGCCTGACCGCGATTTGACCACCAAGTATAGCGTTCGGGACGGGGATCGACGACCCGGAAAGTATCGACAAACTGCTCCACTGTGAATAAGCGTTCCAACCAAGCGCGTTCTTCAGGTAAAAAACCGGAATTTTTCAAATTACCGCGCCAGTTCTTAATGTCGATTTGCTTATGGGCGATGTTCCAATCCCCACAGATCACATAATCGCAGCCACTGTCACGCAGGGCTTGCAAATGCGGTAATAAGCGCTCCATCAGATCGAATTTAAACTGCTGGCGCTCATCGCCTGAGGAGCCAGAGGGCAGATACAGCGAGACCACGCTCAGCGTGGCGAAGCGCACTTCTAACCAGCGGCCTTCGCGGTCAAAATCCTGCCAACCCAGACCATAGTGAACGTGCTGAGGGGGCTGGCGGGTGTATAAGGCGACCCCACTATAGCCTTTTTTTTCGGCGTCATGGTAGTAACAATGATAGCCCTGCGGAAAATACTGGAATTCGTCGAGCTGGGATAATTGCGCCTTGGTTTCTTGGATACAGACAATATCAGCGTTTTGCTGGGCAAGCCAAGTAAAAAAACCTTTGCGAGCAGCGGAACGGATGCCGTTGGCGTTAAACGTAATAATGCGCACAGTTTGCAAATGGACAATAGGACAAACCAGAATTGTACCGCAGTCAGCGCAGCGACGGGTCTGCTAAACTGGACATTTACGGCTAACAGAGTGTCGTTTCATGTCTGCTGTGCGCAAAATCATGCCCATCAGTCAGGTGTATCTGATGTCGCTGAATCTGCACATTCCCATGACGGCTATTTATGCCGGAGTCACACCCGAATCATCATCAGCAGCAGGGGTTTAAGATGCACGGTTATCAACGCGCCTTTCTCGATTTTGCGATTCAACAGAACGTATTGCGTTTTGGTGAATTCACCCTGAAATCAGGACGAGTCAGCCCGTATTTTTTTAATGCCGGTTTATTCTACAGCGGGGCGGCCTTGGCACGACTCGGACGGTTTTATGCCACCGCCCTGGTCGAGGCGGGCATTGACTGTGATCTGCTGTTTGGGCCGGCCTATAAGGGTATTCCCCTAGCCGCAGCAACAGCGATAGCCTTAGCCGACCAGCATCAGCGCGATGTGGGATGGTGCTTTAACCGCAAAGAGGCTAAGGATCACGGAGAGGGTGGCACGGTCGTGGGCGCACCATTAGCCGGACGGGTAGTGATTATTGATGATGTGATCACCGCAGGTACGGCGATCAATGAATCCATGCAGTTACTGTCTGACTCACCCGCTACGGCAGTAGGCGTGATGCTGGCCTTAGATCGGCAGGAACGAGGTCGGGGCGAACGGTCTGCCGTTCAAGATGTCGAGCGTCTGCATGGGGTCAAGGTCTATAGCATTGTGGGCTTAGACGATGTACTGGACTATTTAGCCGATCACCCTGAATATTGTCATTATCTAGCGGCGGTTGCGGCTTATCGCGATCAGTATGGAATCTAACCCGATGCGTCCCGATTACCATCACAGCGTGGTTAATCTGCTGGCCTCGGTGGAACAGGGCTTAGGCGGTACACCCGGGCTATATGCTCCACTGGCCTCCTTGCCGCCGCAGCAGATTGCCGCAGCGCGGCGGGTGGTGCTGTTGGTCATCGATGGCTTAGGCTATGAGTATTTGCAGACGCAAGCCGCCTGTTTCCCCGACTGGCAGCGTGACGTATTGACTTCGGTGTTTCCCTCCAGCACCGCTC
>PWUP01000258.1 GCA_003562535.1 Gammaproteobacteria bacterium
CATAGGCCGACAGGCGATTAAACGACTCAAATTGTCGGGCCTGAGCCAGCGCTTGCACCGCTTGCAGTTGTGCCAGATGACTGGCGGCCTGGCGGCCAGCGGTTTTCAGTAAATCCCGCACTTCCCAATCGACTTTAAAACCGCTGGCTTGGCGGTAAAGCAGCACGATACCCTGTAAGTCCTGCTCGTGGTGCAGGGGAATGACCAGCCACGCGCGGGGGTCTTCGGCCAACCAATCGGGCAGGCTGAGTTCAGCATAGTGTTCAGGATGCTGGCGGTATTCATCGAGGATAATCACCCAGCCGCTGTGTTGCAGGTATTCGATCAGCGGTTCATCCTGTGTGAGTGTCGGCCACGGCGTGCCGTCGCGGCGGGTGCGTCCAGCCTCGGGCTGAAACTGTTTGTCCTCGCGGGTCCAGAGTAAACCACCAGGGCTGTTCACCGTATTGGCCAAGGCGGCCACAATCCGCTCATCCAAGGGTTTGTGGGCGGCATCGGCGGATAAGGTCTGGGTGAAGCGTAACCACTCCTCGCGATAATCGTAACGGTAGTTGAAAAAATGTTTGCTGATAAATACTTTTAAACGGGCGCGCAGTTGCCCCGATAAGATCACACTCAGCAGTCCAATGATCCCAGCGAAAATAAAAGCGGTTTGCAACACCGTGCCCCATTCGCCGCCAAACATCCGCAGGTAATAACCGGCCCCCGCCATCAGCACCAGATAAGTCCCTGCACCGAGCAGCGTGGTGGTGTGAAATACCGCCCGTCGTGAGACGTAAACATCCAGTGACCAAGTGGGGTTACGCGCCGCCGAGACCGCTAACAGCGGCACAATCAGGGCATTGACAAAACCACGGGCAGACAAGATATCCGGCTGGATGCGCAGAAACAGCAAAGCATCGGAATACAAGTAGAAATCAAACGCAAATAATCCACCCAGACCCAAACACAGATATTTAATCGACCAGCGTTGCTCCGGGCGGGTGAACCGATATACATGTTCGACCAACATGAGGCCAATGACCGCAACCGCCAGTTTAGCCGTGATCAGTAGGGTAGGGCTGGCCTGCCACAGTAAATCTGTAATGCCCACTAGCCCGATCAGGACGAATTGTAAGCTGATAAGGGCGGCTGCGCTGGCCGCTAGCACTTGAGTAAAGCGGTTTTGATAGCCCAGCATGTCCCACAATAACCACCAAAGAAAGATCAACCAAGCCGCATCGCGCAGCAATTCGCTAAGGGCAAACAGCGTGGGGTGAATACCGCTTGTGGCTTGGGTTGCCGCCCCGAGAGCGCTCCACACCGTGGACACTAGGGCGGCGATGAGAAACAGTAAGCCGGTGACCCGACCGCGCCAGCCAATGGCAAGCACGGTCGTTAGGGCGAGAAACGCTAAGCTGGCGGCGGCATACGCGAGTATGCCGGGAGTGATGGATAAGGCATTAACGGGACCCACGGCCCCACAAAACCACTTCAACGGTGCGCATGATCACCAGTAAATCCAAGAGAATGTTTTGATGCTTGACATAATACAGATCGAATTGCAATTTCTCGAACGCATCTTTTTCGGAGTCACCGTAGGGGTAATTAATCTGCGCCCAACCGGTCAGACCGGGTTTAACCCAGTGCCGCCACTCGTAGTAGGGCAGCTTGGTGGCGAGATCCACTACGAATTCTGGGCGTTCGGGACGCGGCCCGACAAAGCTCATATCGCCTTTGATGACGTTGTACAACTGGGGCAGTTCATCCAGCCGAGTTTTACGGATGAAGGCGCCCACTCGGGTGACTCGTGGATCATTTTTTTGCGCCCAGCGTGCCCCAGATTGTTCCGCTGTCATAATCATGCTGCGGAATTTATACAGGGTGAAGGGTTGGCCGTTTTCACCGACGCGCACTTGGCTGTAAAGGATACTGCCTTTACCGCGGGATTCGATAAAAACCGCTATCGCTGTCAACAATATAAATGGCAAAGACACCATGAGCAAACCGATGCTGGCGGTTAGATCGACGACCCGCTTGACCGCGTTGCGGTATAAATTGTGACGGAAATTATGGCTAAATACCAAGGTGCTAGGGCGTAAAATGTCCAGTTTCAGCAAGCCGCCTTCACGCTCTAGAAAATCGGCCACATCCATAACCCGAATCCCGTCCATTTTGCAGTGGACTAAATCGCTAATGGGTAAAGTGCCGCGCTGATCGTCCAAGGCAATCACGATGTCATCAATTTGATTAGCACGAGCATAATCGCGGATGGTCGTGGCCAGCGTGATCACATTATGGCTGTGCACCTTGACTTGGGCTTCTTTCCAGCGAATAAACCCATTGATCACAAAGCCTCTTTGATCGGCTTTGCGGCGCAGACGATTGAAACTGGTGGCCACCTCACCGGTGCCGATGACCAAGACGCGGCGGGCAAAGGTGTGGTGGTCGAGTACGGGGACAACCATAAGCCGGAATAACAACAAGGGTGGCAATGCTAGAGCAAAACCGAGTAATAAGGTGCCATAGCTAAACACCCATGTCGGTGCCACATAGTGCAAAAACCCCAGCCCGATACTGGCCAGTGTAAAGGCTGCGAGTAGCCGCAGTAAAATGGCGGCAAAGCTGATCCGTAGGCCCCGGCGGTAAAACCCAACGCTGATCAAAGCGATTAGGGTGATGCCGACAAACGCGGCCGTGGCTATCGAGGGGGCTAGAATCTGCAGCGTTGGGACGGGCGTCAGTTGCAGAGCGGGAGCCAGTAATGCGGCTAAGAACAGCAGGGTGGTTTCGAAGCTTGCCGTCAGTAAGATCGATGTAGCAATATCCCAGCCGCCAAGGCGCAGGTGGCCATGGCGCAGACGCGGTAGAGGGCGTTGCACATTCGAGGGCTGAATGGGCTTGTAGTGCGGAACCGTCGCCACTAGTGTCTCTGCCCTTTCAGGCTCCGTATATTTATACTTTGCATCCGAGTATAACATGTTGACATTCCTGCCCGTGGGCTGTTGCTAAATGAATCACTGATAATGAAAAAGCAATTGTTATGCCATAAATTTTTTCAGTGATTTAACAATACATTGCGGTGCAACAAGCAGGAATGATTGCCGAATATGGCTAGGTCATAGTGACCCTCTGGGTCAGCACACTGCCGCAAAAGGTCACCTTAGGCAAATACCGGAACCCCAATCCAACGGGTATGCAGCCACAGCACAAATGCTAGATACGCAGCCACTCCGACAACCACAGTGATCACCGTGCCGACCCAAGTGCCAGCAGGCGGTGTGGTACCGGCGGCGGCATCACGCTGGCGAGCAGCCCGAAAGGCTAAAACTGACCAGAGCAAAAAAGCACCGAACAAGACGATTTCACTCAAGCGACCATTCGAGGCCAAATGAGCCAAAGCCCAGACTTTGACACTGATGATCATCGGATGTTTCAGCGCCGCTTTAATATGATTGCGGGGTACGTAAGCGGCGGCGAGAAAAATAAAGGCAGGAATCATCAGTAAGGCGACCAAGTGTTTAATCCACACTGGCGGGAACCAGACCCAGGTCGGGTCGAGTCGGGTCATGCCATAGCCTTGGATAATTAATACAAAGCCGATGATGGAGATCACCGCATAGGTGATTTTCCAAGGAATTTCGCCGAAGCGCTCAATTTGGGCGGCGCGCCAGTTGTCGGCAAAAATTCTTACAGAGTGCGGCCCTAAAAACAGTAGTAGGCCCAGCAGCATGATGCTCATTGCGCTCATAGTCAGTCAAAACTCCTGAATTACAGTCAATGGAATGGTCGGCGTTAGCGGCGTGGTAATCCTCGTTGCGGAGTGCGAGGTTGCCGTTGCGCCTTGGGTTCACGGATGAACAAATCGGCCAATTCTTCAATCATAGCGCCACCCAGTTGCTCGGCATCGAGTAAAGTGACCGCCCGGCGATAATAACGGGTGACGTCATGACCAATGCCAATGGCCAGCAGTTCGATGGGGCTGCGAGTTTCCAGATAGTGAATGATAGCGCGTAAATGCTGATCTAAATAGTCATTGCGGTTAGCGGATAACGTTGAGTCATCAACCGGTGCCCCATCGGAAATGACCAGCAAGATCCGCCGCTCTTCAGAGCGAGCCAGCAGGCGTTGATACGCCCACCACAACGATTCACCATCGATATTCTCCTTGAGAACCCCTTCGCTAAGCAACAGGCCGAGGTGATGACGCGCTCGGCGCCAAGGCGTGTCGGCAGATTTATAAATAATATGGCGTAAATCGTTTAGGCGGCCAGGGTGATCGGGTTTGTTATCGGCCAGCCAGCGTTCTCGCGACTGCCCACCTTTCCAGGTTTTGGTCGTGAAACCGAGCACTTCGACTTTTACGCCGACCCGCTCTAGGGTGCGGACTAAAATATCGGTGCTGATGGCGGCCATAATAATGGGTCGCCCACGCATGGAACCGGAGTTGTCAATCAGTAATGTGACTACGGTATCGCGAAAATCGGCTTGTTTTTCCTGCTTATAACTCAATGCGCTGAGCGGATTAACCACAACGCGCGCCAGCCGTGCGGCATCCAGCAGGCCGTCATCTAAATCAAACAACCATTCGCGAGTTTGTTGCGCCATCAATCGCCGTTGCAGCCGATGGGCTAAGCGGGCAATGCTGCCTTGTAGATGGGTTGCGTGTTGATCCAGTTGTTGACGTAAACGGCGCAGTTCCTCAGCGGCCAGTAACTGTTCTGCGGCAATGATTTCATCGTAATCTGTAGTAAACGCTCGGTAGGCTGGAGCATTATGCGACCGATCCGGTGCTTGATACTCCCATTGGCCTTCACGTTGATCTGGACGACTGCTGCCCTCAGGGGGATCACTGACGGCTTCAGCCCTCTCGCTGTCGTCTTGTTCGGCTGCGCTGCTGTCCTGTTGCGCGTGTTGGCTGCTGGAATCGGCCTGATCGCTGGGTTGATCGCCGCTGTTGCCCGGGTTTTCGGGGCTTTCACTGTCCGCTGATTCTGTAGAGTCCGACTCCAGCTCAGGTTCAGGTGGATAGCCTAAGCTCTCCAGCAAGCGCTGGCTGGCGCGGGCAAATTGCAACTGATCAGGGCAGGTCTGGCGTAACTGTTCCGCTTGGGCGTTGAGTTGCGGTTGCAGCTCATCGTGCCATAACGCCAATAATGCCTGAGCTTCGGCCGGGACGGCTTGGCCGGTCAAGGTTTGGCGCAGCAGCAGGCTTAAAGCATCAGCCTGTTGTCGGGAATGGCGTTCTTTGACGTAGTCATAGCCGGATTCGTAGCAGCGGGCCGCTAGCACAGCGGCCAAATTCTCGGCAATACCGGTGAATCGTTGGCTACCCAGAGCCAGGTAGCGGGTGCGTTCTAAGGCGTCGAAGACCTCACGAGCCGCTGGATCACTGGGCGCAAGTTGGTCGTGTAAGTCGGGGTCATGATGGCGCAGCCGCAAAGCGGCCGCATCGGCTTGGCCACGGATGGATTGGGCGTTATCGGTATGGGGCAGGCGCACGCTGTCGCCGGTGATGGCGGCGGTGTGCCCGCCAAAGTGCAGCTCAATCGTACCGCGCTCGGCTAAAGTGCGCAGGGTGGCGGCAGTAGCGCGCCGGAATGAGTCGTCGTGACGGCTGGTCAAGGCTAGACTAACACGGCATGGTGGGTGCTGATGGCGAGTTCTTGGCCGAAACAGCGCTGGTAATATTCAGCTACGGTCGGGCGTTCCAGTTCATCGCATTTATTGAAAAAGGTCAGCCGGAATGCAAAGCCCAGGTCGTTAAATAACAAATTATTCTCCGCCCAAGTAATCACCGTGCGTGGGCTCATTACTGTGGACAGATCGCCGTTGATAAACCCTGAACGGGTGAGATCGGCGAGATTGACCATAGCGCTGACTTGTTGGCGCCCGGTTTCGGTAGCGTAATCGGGCAATTTGGCCAGGACGATATCCACTTCAGCATCGTGTTGCAGATAATTCAAGGTCGCGACAATATTCCAACGATCCATCTGGCCTTGGTTGAGTTGCTGGGTGCCGTGATACAAGCCGGTCGTATCGCCGAGGCCGATGGTATTGGCGGTGGCGAACAGCCGGAATTCGGGGTGAGCGCGTAACACCCGCGATTGATCCAGCAGGGTGAGACGCCCCTCGGCTTCCAGCACCCGTTGGATGACAAACATCACATCGGGGCGGCCAGCATCGTATTCATCGAATACCAGAGCCACTGGGCGTTGGAACGCCCAGGGCAAAATGCCTTCGCGGAATTCAGTAATTTGCAGCCCATCCTGGATCACAATGGCATCTTTGCCGATTAAATCAATCCGGCTGATGTGGCTGTCGAGATTGACCCGCACACACGGCCAGTTCAGCCGAGCTGCAATTTGTTCTATATGGGTGGATTTACCCGTGCCGTGATAACCTTGAATCATCACCCGACGGTTATAGGCAAAACCGGCCAGCACCGCCAAGGTGGTGTCGTGATCGAAACGATAACTCGGATCTTGTGGAGGCACATAGTCGTTGCCCTCGCTGAATGCGGGGACTTGGAGGTCACTGTCAAGGCCAAAGGTATCGCGCACACTGGCGCGGGTGTCCACCATGGCGGACGGATCGAGTTTATCAGGACTGGCAAGCATGAATGATAGTCTTCAAAGTTAAAAAACATGGAGCAGATGGTCTAATAGCCTAGCAGGCATCCGGCTCCAGTAACAGTCTACTGTGGGCGTGCTAACATCCGTCCTAACCGGCGTCCGCCTACTAAATGCATATGGAGATGCCATACTTCCTGCCCGCCGTGATGGTTACAATTCACAATTAGGCGATAACCGTCTGCGGCAATGCCCGCATCTTGGGCAATTTGCCGGGCTACGGTGAACATCCGCCCTAAAGCGGGTTCATCGTCAGGGGTGATGTCGTTGACCGTCGCAATTTCCCGTTTGGGAATAATCAAAATATGCACCGGTGCTGCCGGTGCGATGTCTTTAAATGCCAACACCAGCTCATCTTCGTAGACGATGTCTGCCGGTATCTCGCGGGCGATGATTTTAGAAAAAACGGTACTCATAAAATTGTCCTAGTGTGTCATAATTATGAAAAAAACACTGCCAAGTCTACACGATTATAAAATTTTATTCTTTATCCAGGTTATGTGGTATCGTAGTTAAGAATGATTTGCATTGAAATTGATCACATCCGTGTATAGGGAGGGTGGTGCGTGTTGTACACCAGATGCTTAGTACGTTTTACTGCGATTTTCACGAGTGGTCTGTTGCTGTTATGGAGCATGGCTGCTGTTGCGGAATCGGGCTGGCTACAGCTCAATATGCCCCGTGGGGTGACTTCAGTCAGTCGTGAAGTTTACGACTTACACATGCTGATTTTATGGATCTGTGTGGCGATTGGCGTAGTTGTATTCGGAGTGATGTTCTACTCCATGTATTTTCATCGCAAATCGCGTGGTGTCGAACCGGCCAAGTTCCATGAAAGCACTAAAGTGGAAGTGGTTTGGACCCTGATCCCGTTATTTATTCTGGTTGGTATGGCCATTCCTGCTACCAAAACGCTGATTAAAATGGAAGATATTGGCGACACCGAAATGACCGTAAAAATCACGGGTTATCAGTGGCGCTGGCACTATGAATATTTAGGTAAAGACATCGGTTTTTTTAGTAGCATGTCCACACCGCGTGAACAAGTCTATAACTTAGCTGAGAAAAATCCAGATTATATCCTCGAAGTCGATAATCCCTTAGTGCTGCCCGTCGATACCCGTATTCGTCTGTTGACGACTGCAGCCGATGTGATCCACTCATGGTGGGTGCCCGAGTTAGGTTGGAAACGGGATGCCATTCCTGGGTTTATTAATGATAACTGGACATTGATTGAAGAACCGGGGATTTACCGTGGGGTATGCGCTGAACTGTGCGGTCGGGATCATGCGTATATGCCCATTGTATTGCATGCCGTCAGCAAAGAAGAGTTTGCCGAATGGGTGCAGCAGCAGCAACAACCGTCCACGGCGCTGAGTGCCGCAGATTAATTCACTTGGGAGATCATTGATTATGGCAGCAACGACTCATGATGTCCATGATGGGCATGGAGAGCACCATCACGGCCCGGCTAAAGGATTAGGCCGTTGGCTGTTTACCACTAACCATAAAGATATTGGAACCTTATATTTACTGTTTTCCCTGCTGATGTTTTTGATCGGCGGGAGTATGGCGCTGATTATCCGCGCTGAGCTGTTTCAGCCGGGTCTGCAACTGGTTGATCCGCACTTTTTCAATCAGATGACCACCATGCACGCCTTGATTATGGTGTTCGGTGCGGTGATGCCGGCCTTTGTCGGTCTGGCGAACTGGATGTTGCCGATGATGATCGGTGCGCCCGATATGGCCTTGCCGCGCATGAACAACTGGTCGTTCTGGATTCTGCCTTTTGCCTTTACCATGCTGCTGTCCACACTGTTCATGCCTGGTGGCGGGCCGGCTTCGGGATGGACTCTGTACCCGCCCTTAGTATTGCAGACCGGTGATGCCTTCCCCTTTGTGATTCTCGCGATTCACTTGATGGGCATTTCCTCGATTATGGGCGCGATTAATGTGATTGCCACCATTTTCAATATGCGCGCCCCCGGTATGACCTTGATGCGCATGCCGTTGTTTGTCTGGACGTGGTTGATTACCGCGTTTTTGCTGATTGCCGTAATGCCCGTATTTGCCGGTGCGGTGACCATGCTGCTCACCGATAAATACTTTGCTACCAGCTTTTTTAACCCAGCAGGCGGGGGTGATCCCGTTTTATTCCAGCATATTTTCTGGTTCTTCGGGCATCCTGAAGTCTATATTATGATTTTGCCGGCTTTTGGTGTGGTGTCACAGATCATTCCTACGTTTGCACGCAAGCCCTTATTCGGCTACCACTCAATGGTGTATGCCACGGCAGCTATTGCGTTTTTGTCGTTCATTGTGTGGGGGCACCACATGTTCACGGTGGGGATGCCACTGACCGCCGAGCTGTTTTTCATGTACGCCACGATGCTGATTGCCGTACCTACCGGAGTTAAAGTATTTAACTGGGTAGCGACCATGTGGCGCGGTGCGATGACGTTTGAAACACCGATGTTATTTTCTATTGCCTTCGTGATTTTGTTCACCATCGGCGGATTCTCCGGGCTGATGCTGGCTATTGCACCGGCGGACTTCCAGTACCATGATACTTATTTCGTGGTGGCTCATTTCCATTATGTTTTGGTGCCGGGTGCGGTGTTCTCGATTATGGCCGCTGTGTATTACTGGTTGCCTAAGTGGACTGGGCATATGTACAACGAGCGCCTGAGTCGTATCCATTTCTGGCTGTCCGTCATCGGGGTAAATATACTGTTCTTCCCACAACACTTTTTGGGCTTGGCGGGCATGCCGCGTCGGGTGCCAGATTATGCCCTGCAATTCACGGAATGGAATATGGTGTCCAGTATCGGGGCGTTTATCTACGGCATCTCGCAGTTGTTATTCGTCTACATTGTGATTCAAACCATTCGGGCTGGCGATAAAGCTACTGACCAGGTCTGGGAAGGCGCGCGCGGTTTGGAGTGGACGGTTCCCTCACCAGCGCCGTACCACACCTTCGATACGCCTCCCAAAATTTCGGCGACCAATGCCCATGGTTGATCCTAAACAACGGGCGCGCACCAATATCCGCATCGCTGTCGGCGTGGCCTTGATTGCGCTTATGGTTTATTTGACATTCATCTTGAAGACGGTATTGCAGCAATGACTCATTCTGATAAGACCCGAGCCAACCGCCGTTTGGTTCCTAAACTGTTTCTGTTCTCAATCGCCATGTTTGGTTTTGGCTATCTGCTGGTTCCGTTATATGACGTGATTTGCGATATCACCGGCTTTAACGGCAGAACAACCTCCTTGGCCGTTGCTACGGAGGGCAACGCCAATGGGGTCGATACCTCACGCACGGTGACCGTGGAATTCGTCTCCAGCCTGAATTCTGGCGCACCCTGGGAATTCCGTCCCACTGTCACCCGTATGCAAGTCCATCCTGGTGAGTTTTACGAGATCAGCTATGTAGCCACAAATCTCACTGATCAGGATATGGTTGGCCAGGCCGTGCCCAGCGTTGCCCCCAGTTTGGCGGCGGTGCATTTCCAGAAAATTGAATGTTTCTGCTTTGATCGTCAGGATTTTGCACCCGGTGAGAGCAAAGACATGCCGGTGATGTTTCGCGTCGATCCACGATTGGCAGATCATGTCAGCGTCGTGACGTTGTCGTACACCTTTTTCAAACTGGATCCCAGCAGTTAGGGGCGGCAGAGTGGAGGACTCCCTGTCATGAGTGCAAATAACGGGTATTACGTACCCCATCAGAGTATTTGGCCGATTGTGGGTTCCATCGGTCTGTTTATAACCATGGTCGGGTTAGCGAATATGCTCACCGGGGCGTGGAATGCTACGGTGCTGCTGATCGGTGCCGCCATACTGCTGTTTATGCTCTTCGGCTGGTTTGGTGCCGTGATTAAGGAAAGTGAAAGCGGTCTGTACAGTCAGCAGGTGGATCGCTCCTTCCGCTGGGGAATGGGCTGGTTCATCTTTTCTGAAATCATGTTTTTTGCGGCATTCTTCGGGGCCTTGTTTTATGCGCGTCAGTTTGCCCTGCCGTGGATGGCGGGTGATGCCGGGCGCTTGGCCACCCATGAGTTTCTTTGGCCAGCCTTTGAGTATGTGTGGCCAAGCAGTGGGCCTGGAGAATTAGGGGGTGAGTTCCAGCCTATGGGCTGGTGGGCACTGCCGACGATTAACACGCTGATTCTGATCACCAGTAGCATTACCTTGACGTTTTCCCATGAGGCGATGCGTCATAATCAGCGCCAAAAGCATATTAACTGGTTAGCGCTGACCATTGTCTTAGGGTTGATATTCCTAGGGCTACAGATGTATGAGTACGTTTACGCCTATACCGAGTTAAATCTGCGGCTTGAGACCGGTATCTACGGCAGCACGTTCTACATGCTAACGGGCTTCCACGGCCTGCATGTTGCCATTGGTGCTATCATACTGGCCGTCATATTGGGGCGCAGCCTCAGAGGTCATTTCACTGCCGAACGCCATTTTGGTTTTGAGGCTGCTGTGTGGTACTGGCATTTTGTCGATGTGGTGTGGCTGTTCCTGTTTATCTGTATTTATGTGCTGTGATGGGTGGTTTATCCGAACTGCGGAGGCATGCGGCTAGGAGTGATCCAACCGAATCCCAGCGCCAGTAGGATAAACATAAACAGGACTAAGGACAGTCCCACTCGCAGTTGCAGCGCCCGGTTAAATCGGGCGCTGTCGCCGCCCCGCACCAAGTGCACAAAAGCGCTGCCGAGGCTGGCCACAATAACGGCAAATACGGCAAACACAATAATTTTCATAGTAGCGTCCTATTGTTGAGTATGATGGTTTGCACTATTTCAGATCATAGCGCTGATGTCGATGTTCATTAGCCACCGCCACTTTAACCCCGGCTGGCTACCCACCTTAGTCACATTGGCATTATTAGCGTTGCTGGTGAATTTGGGATTGTGGCAATTGGAGCGTGCTGAGCACAAACGTGCTATGCTTAGCGCCCATGATACTCGCACAGCACTGCCGTCGGTAGCATTCGGCCACCTAGAGGCCAGCGATCCCCAAAACCGCTATCGCCACATCTATGCTCGTGGGGTGTACGACAATCGCCAGCAGATATTGTTAGACAATCAGGTGAATCAAGGTCAACCCGGTTATCATGTGTATACCCCGTTTTTGCCGGATGGATCCGATGTTGCCATTTTGGTTAACCGCGGCTGGGTGCCATGGGGCGAGACCCGCACTCGCTTGCCAGATATCTCACTGGAGTCCACCACCGTCACCCTGAATGGCCGCATTGATCAACCCGCCAATCCGGGTATTCGCCTCGGTGATGCCTTGGCTCAGCCTGATTGGCCAAAGGTCATGCCCTATATTGACTATGGCCCTCTTTCCGAACGGTTGGGTTACCCCTTAAAATCTGCGGTGATCTTGCTGGATCCCGACCAGCCGCAGGGGTTCCGGCGTGAGTGGCAACTGGATTTTGCCGGCTTCGGACCAGAGCGTCATGTCGGCTATGCCGTGCAGTGGTTCGCACTCTCGGCCACTTTGTTGGTGCTGTATGGGCTGTTTGGCTGGCAGCGCCGCAGCGTTAATGGAGACGACACCCTGTGAAATCTTTATCGCCTGTTCAGCGTTCCCGTTTGCAATTGATTGCCTTGTTCTTGCTGTTTGCGATACCGATTACTGCATCGACATGGTTAGCCTTATCGGGCAGTTGGCGGCCAGCGGGTTCAGCGCATCATGGCGAGTTGCTCAACCCTGCTCAACCTTTGGATACCTTGGCATTACAGCAATTTGATGGCCTGCCGGTGTCCTTGGACGATCTGCGCGGCCGCTGGGTTATGGTGTATTTCAGCCCTACGCTGGACTGTGGCGACATCTGCCAAGAGCGGTTGTACTATATGCGCCAGATCCGCCACGCTTTAGGGCGGCATATGCAGCGAGTGCACACCTTGGTAATTTTTGAGGCTCTTCCTGGTGAGTCGCTGAACCACTGGTTGCAAGAACAGCATCCGCAGATGCTACACACCTATGCGGATGCCTCGGTACACGCTGAGTTTGCTGCGCCGTTTACTACCCCGAGCGGGGAAACCCATTGGATTTATCTGCTCGATCCCTTGGGCAATCGCGTCATGCGCTACAGTCGTGACATCGAGCCGGACAATATCCTCAACGATATAGAACGGCTATTAAAATATTCGAAAATTGGTTAATAGATGAATACTAACACCCAAGTGCTGTCAGGTCGCTTGCGCCAGCATTGGCGCGATTACTATATTTTGACCAAGCCCAAAGTGGTCATGTTGATTACCTTTACTGCGTTGGTGGGCATGTTCTTAGCTACTGAACGCATGGTGCCGTGGGAGGTGTTGATCTTCGGGGCATTGGGGATTACTTTGGTCGCCGCTTCAGCCGCAGCGATTAATCATCTGGTCGATCAGCGCATCGATGCCATCATGGCGCGTACCCAGCGGCGGCCTTTACCCTCCGGCAACATCGAACCTTGGCAAGCTTGGGTGTTTGCCGCAGTGCTCGGTGTGCTCGGTATGACTCTATTACTGATATTTACCAATCCACTGTGTGCTTGGTTGACCTTTGGCTCCCTGGTCGGCTACGCGGTGGTTTACACCCTATTTCTTAAACGGGCGACGCCGCAAAATATTGTTATCGGTGGGGCGGCTGGGGCGGCTCCCCCATTGTTGGGCTGGGTGGCAGTAACCGGTCAGGTTGAACCGGGTGCCTTATTGCTGTTTTTAATCATCTTTACTTGGACGCCGCCGCATTTTTGGGCCTTAGCCATCCATCGGCGTGAGGAATACGCCCAGGTGGATATTCCCATGCTGCCGGTGACTCATGGCGTGGCGCTGACTCGGCTGCATATTTTGCTGTATACCATTTTGCTGTGTTTAGTCACTGTGCTACCGTATTTGATTGGCATGAGCGGTGTGCTGTATTTATTCGGGGCTATGCTGCTTGGTGCACGTTTTCTGTGGTTTGCGTGGCGCTTGTATCGCTATGCGGATGACCGCCTCGCTATGCCGACTTTCGGTTATTCCATCGTATATCTGTTCGCCTTGTTTGCGGTGCTGATGGTGGATCACTATTTCTATCTATCGCTACAACAGTTGCTTGTTAGTCTATCCCTAGCTTAGGGCAGGGGGCGAACAGAGCGTCTGTTGCCGGTACAAGTAGGTATTGCTCATGTATTTGACGTACACTATAGCGAGAGAGCTTTAATCCGCGTGATCGTTATGAGTGTGTAGTGTCGTTAACTCGTTTTAAAAAATTAAATATTGATTTATGTACGGTTGGCCTACTTGTGGGCACGGTATTTTTCGCCTTTTCCTTGACGCCTTCGCTGTTACCCCGCCCCTTTGCCATCCAAGGGCTAATTTCCGGTTTATCGTTTAGTACGGGGTACGCCGTCGGGGTGGCTGGACTATGGTTATGGAATTATTTGCAGTTACCGAGCGCCCGACGCTATACCGCGCATGCGATAAAAATTAGTGCGGCGTTAATGTGTGCTCTGATTGCCATCAGCTTTTTGTGGCAGGCGGCCACTTGGCAAAATTCCATCCGTGATCTAATGGGCATGGAGGAAGCCGGTGGGGTACGCCCCGACTTAGTGGGTTTGATCGCGGCTCTAGTTTTTGTAAGCCTACTGGTGATCGCCCGCCTATTTTGGAGCCTGTTTTTATTATTATCTGGAAAATTAAGCCGCTATATCCCGCCCCGCATCTCCAATCTCGTCGGTATTATGGTCTCGTTGCTGCTGTTTTGGTCGCTGGTCAACGGGGTTTTGGTCAGTTTTATACTTGAAACGGCGGATCAATCCTTCCAGCAGCTCGATGCCTTGATTGAAGATGACTTGCCACGGCCATTTTTAACCGAGCAAACTGGCAGCCCGGATTCCTTGATTGCTTGGCAAGATTTAGGTCGCGAAGGACGGCGTTTTGTGTCCAGTGGGCCGAGTGCTGAGACATTGAGCGAGTTTTTTGCCCGTCCAGTACCGACTCCGATTCGGGTCTATGTGGGGCTTAATTCAGCCGAAACCGCTGAGCAACGCGCTCGTCTGGCTTTAGATGAACTCAAGCGTGTGGGTGGGTTTGAGCGTTCTGTGTTGCTGTTGGCCACCCCAACCGGCACGGGTTGGATTGATCCCGCTTCACAAGATCCGATAGAGTATCTCTTTCGGGGCGATATCGCTACGGTTGGCGTCCAGTACTCGTATCTGAATAGCCCCTTGGCCTTGTTGACCGAAAGCGCTTATGGTGCGGAATCTGCCCGGTCGGTGTTCAATGAGATCTACAACCATTGGCGCTCTTTACCTCGTGAATCGCGCCCGCGCCTATTTCTCACCGGTCTGAGCCTAGGTTCACTGAATTCGGATCGCTCTTTTGATTTATTCGACATTATTGATGATCCGTTTTCGGGAGCCTTATGGAGTGGGCCACCGTTTCGCAATGATAGCTGGCGGCGACTGACTCAGCAGCGTGAACCCGACTCACCCGCGTGGTTGCCCCAATTTCGAGACGGTTCCGTGGTGCGTTTCATGAATCAGACGGCTGGCCTCGGTCATTATCCTGAGCCTTGGGGCGATTTTCGGATCGTGTTTTTACAGTATGCCAGTGATCCGGTGACTTTTTTTGATCCGCAATCGGCTTGGCGAGAACCGGCCTGGATGCGTGAACCACGCGGCCCTGATGTCTCGCCTGATCTGCGCTGGTTCCCTATCGTGACGATGTTGCAACTGTTAGCCGACATGATGGTAGGTACGGCACCACCGGGTTTTGGACATGAATACGCAGCCACTGATTACATCGATGCTTGGATCGCCTTAACTGAGCCGGAAGGTTGGGAAGCATCCGAGATTCAGCGTCTGCGACGGCTGTTTGAGTGAGTAAATAACAGATTACAGAGGCATACGGTTTGAACGATAAAATCATTATGACAGAAGAAGGCATAAAACTGCCTCCGATAGCCATCGATCTGGTCGCGGATTATCCTCAGTGTTTTAACTGGGATTGTCCGCGTCCGCTGAAGATCGGTATTCGTTTCGATCTCACGAGACGCATGGCTACGGATATTCTCACCGATATTGCGGCTCAGCCTGAAGTGCAGCAATTGCCGATTCGGATCAAGGATATTAGAAAATACGCTTATTTTTGGGTAGGCAAGATCCTGCTGCCCTACTGTAAACGTCCCGAGTACTTGAAGTGCTTACAACTCGGTGCCACACGGATTGACTTGGAAGGACAGCCTGCAGGTACGGTCAATGAGCAGGATGTGCGGTATGCTCAGGAAATGCTCGCTAGCCCCGTGGAGCCACCGCGCCCGACAACGCCTCATCCTTCACATTTTGTTGTCACCTTACCCAACCATACCTTACTAGCCGCGGAGAACATTGTGTCTGGTCGTCTTGAACTTACTGTTAAATTTTCTCAATTGCCTGAAGCGGTTCGGGTGAAATCGGGATTTAAAATCGGTATCCAGACCGACAATCTGCTGATTACGGCCACTTTACCCACCAGAGCATGGAATCGACTGCAAAAAGCCAATAATGAGTGGCCTCTCTGGATGGCCGCACTGTCAGGGCAATACGGTTCACAGGTTAAAACCGCTTTAGGGCCGATGTTGGTTCTGGAAAAGCCAGCTTTGCAAGTATTTGAGAAAAAGCCTAAAGCAAAAAAACAGGCCGCACCTGCCGCACAACCGTCAACGCCTGCGACTGCCGATCAAACCCGTCCGAATCGTTGAACCCTAGCCCTCTCCCCCGTAAATGGGGAAGAGGGGGCTAAACGATTAACGATCCAGCAGTGACTCTACCCGATCACGGCTGACGGAAACCGCATTTCTGAAAATATCCGTCCAGTCACCGCCTGTGGGCGCTTCGGTAGCCGCCAGTTGCTGCACGATGATCTGTTGATCCTGACGCTCGGCACTGCCTTCAGGAAACAGCTCCGGGTCACCTGTAAACAGCACTACGGGCATGCAGGTGGTGACGATTTTGTCCGGTTCGCGCCCCGTCAAGCGACCGAGTAATCCCGCCGGTGTCACGACCACCTCTTGAGGCTGATACACCGACTGTCCTGCGACTTCACGGCGTAAAATCGGGCGATTAATGACCGGTACAAACTTTAACTCCGCATCATTAATGGCCTCAAATACAGGATTTCTGGTGTTAGGAAACTGGACGAAAACCGCCAGCGCCGCATCACCTTGGGCA
>PWUP01000088.1 GCA_003562535.1 Gammaproteobacteria bacterium
AGTAAGCGGTGTCGAAGGCAAAATTCGAGCGGACGAAGCCGCACGTAAATGTAGGCACGATTGGCCACGTAGATCACGGTAAGACGACGCTGACGGCGGCGCTCACGAAAGTGTGTGCGGAGGCGCGAGGAGGGGAATTCCGCGCTTACGACCAGATTGACAACGCCCCGGAAGAAAAAGCGCGCGGGATCACGATTGCGACGGCGCACGTCGAGTACGAGACCGAGAAGCGGCACTACGCGCATGTGGACTGCCCGGGTCACGCGGACTATGTGAAGAACATGATCACGGGTGCGGCGCAGATGGACGGAGCGGTGCTGGTGGTGTCGGCGGCGGACGGTCCGATGCCGCAGACGCGGGAACACATTCTGCTGTCGCGTCAGGTGGGTGTGCCGTACATTGTGGTGTACCTGAACAAAGCGGACATGGTGGATGACGAAGAGCTGCTGGAGCTGGTGGAGATGGAAGTCCGCGAGCTGCTGAGTGACTACGAATTTCCGGGTGATGACACGCCCATTGTGACCGGTTCGGCGCTGAAAGCGCTGGAAGGGGACACGAGTGAGATTGGAGTGCCCTCGATCGGTCGGTTACTGGACGCGATGGACGATTATTTTCCGGAGCCGGAGCGCGAGACGGACAAACCGTTTCTGATGCCGATAGAAGACGTGTTCTCGATATCGGGTCGTGGGACGGTGGTGACCGGGCGGATCGAACGGGGCGTGGTGAAGGTTGGAGAAGAGATCGAGATTATCGGAATCCGGCCGACGGTGAAGACGACGTGCACGGGTGTGGAGATGTTCCGCAAGCTGCTGGATCAAGGTCAAGCGGGCGACAACGTTGGGGTATTGTTACGCGGGACGAAGCGTGACGATGTGGAACGGGGTCAAGTGCTCGCCAAGCCGGGATCGATCAAGCCGCACACCAAGTTTGAAGCGGAAGTGTACATTCTGAGCAAAGAAGAGGGGGGGCGTCACACGCCGTTTTTCAAAGGGTATCGGCCGCAGTTTTACTTCCGCACGACGGATGTGACGGGCTCGGTGGATTTACCAGAGGGCACGGAGATGGTGATGCCGGGAGACAATGTGAACATGGTGGTGTCGTTGATTGCGCCGATTGCGATGGAAGAGGGCTTGCGGTTTGCGATTCGCGAGGGCGGGCGTACGGTCGGTGCCGGTGTCGTCGCTAAAATTATTGAGTAAAGGTTGAATGCGGAGCGCGCTAATGCTTTAATGTAGGCATTAGCGTATCCTCGAGTATCCTATCACAGGCGAGTAGCTCAATTGGCAGAGCAGCGGTCTCCAAAACCGCAGGTTGGGGGTTCGAGGCCCTCCTCGCCTGCCATTTCTTCAGCTTTCAACCAATCTACGGCTGAACTATCAAGCAGGCGCGGCCTGACAGGTCATTGAAGTCAACCATGAGTTCTAAATCCGATACTCAGCATTCCAAAGTCGATACCATTAAACTGGCATCGGCTGCTGTGCTGTTAGCCATAGCCATAGCTGCTTTTTACTATTTTTCTAATTTGTTAACCCTAGTGCGCGTCATTGGGCTGCTGGCGGCCGCCGGTGTTGCGGTTGCGATCGTTGCTACGACGGAGCTAGGCGGTCGCTTGTTCGGTTTTGTCCAAGATTCCCGCGTTGAGTTGCGCAAAGTCGTATGGCCTTCGCGTGCCGAAACCCTCCAGGTGAGTCTAACCGTTATTATTCTAGTCCTATTAGTCGGGGTTTTTTTGTGGCTGGTTGATATGTTTCTGTTCTGGGTAGTCCGGTCCCTGACGAGTTAGGAGTATTAGGCAGTGGCAATGCACTGGTATGTCGTTCAAGCCTATTCTGGGTTTGAACATCAGGTGAGACGCGCTCTCGAAGAGCGGATTAAGCGCCATGATATGGCCGACTCTTTTGGGCAAATTTTAGTGCCGACTGAAGAAGTCGTAGAAATGCGCGATGGTCAAAAGCGTCGTAGCGAGCGTAAGTTTTTTCCCGGCTATGTACTGGTGCAAATGGATATGAATGATGCGAGCTGGCATCTGGTCAAAAGCGCCCCTAAAGTACTGGGTTTTATCGGGGGAACCAGTGATAAGCCGCGGCCTATTACTGAGCAGGAAGCTCAAACTATTATGCAGCGGGTTCAGGAAGGAGCCGATAAGCCGCGACCCAAGATTTTGTATGAACCCGGTGAAGTCGTTCGGGTCATTGATGGGCCTTTCAATGATTTCAATGGAGTCGTCGAAGAGGTCAATTACGACAAAAACCGTCTCCGTGTAGCGGTCTTGATTTTTGGTCGATCGACTCCGGTCGATTTGGAATTCTCTCAAGTAGAGAAAGCATAAGCGTCATTCAGTCTGGGGAGCCGTAAGGCGTTAGCACCCATCTAGGAGTAATTCATGGCAAAAAAAGTCAGCGCATACATTAAATTGCAAATCAAGGCGGGGCAAGCGAATCCCAGTCCCCCCGTCGGTCCGGCTTTGGGGCAGCATGGGGTCAATATCATGGAGTTCTGCAAAGCGTTCAACGCTCAGACCCAAGGTTTGGAACCCGGTTTACCGACTCCAGTGGTGATCACGGTATACACGGATCGTAGCTTCACCTTCATCCTTAAAACGCCGCCTGCAGCCGTATTATTGAAGAAGGCGGCAGGCATTCAAAGTGGTAGCCCGCGTCCCAACAGTCAAAAAGTCGGTACGGTGCAGCGCGAGCAGCTCGAGGAGATTGCTCGGACTAAATGGCCTGATTTGACAGCCGCCGATATGGATGCCGCTGTGCGTACTATTGCTGGCAGTGCCCGTTCTATGGGTCTGAATGTCGAGGGGATGTGAAATGGCCAAACTCACCAAACGCAAGCAATCATTTCGCGATAAAGTCGACTCCACTCGCCTCTATCCCATTACCGATGCCTTGGATCTGCTGAAAGAGTTAGCCACAGCAAAGTTCCCTGAAGCGGTTGATGTCGCCGTTAATTTAGGCGTTGATCCCCGTAAATCAGATCAGGTTGTCCGTAGTTCTACCGTATTGCCCAACGGTACGGGTAAGTCAGTGCGGGTGGCGGTGTTTGCCCAAGGGGTCAATGCCGATACTGCACAGCAGGCCGGTGCGGATATCGTTGGATTTGATGATTTAGCCGAGTCCATTAAATCGGGGCAAATGGATTTTGATATTTTGATCGCCACTCCGGATGCCATGCGCCTAGTCGGGCAGTTAGGCAGAATTTTAGGCCCACGCGGATTAATGCCCAATCCTAAGACCGGCACCGTGACTACCGATGTGGCTACCGCTGTAACCAATGCCAAAGCCGGACAAGTCAGCTATCGCACAGATAAGGCCGGTATTATTCACTGCACGATTGGTAAAGTGAGTTTTTCGCCGCAGCAGTTACAACAAAACCTACAGGCGTTGCTGACGGATCTACAAAAGATTAAACCATCCACCTCTAAAGGGGTGTACATGCGCAAAGTGACCTTGTCCACGACTATGGGGCCTGGGGTTGCTGTGGACATGTCAACACTCACGTATTAAGGAGAGTGATGTGCGAATCCGCTGTGAGCGGTTCGCTGATGAACTTTGGGCAAACCGAGTCATCTCGGTTGCGTCAAAGACCGCAGGTGCCACTGGGCTTAATCAGGTGTTACCCACCAGCCTGCGCAGACGGTTGCCCTCACTCATTGGATTGGATGAGGCTGCCGTGACTACAACAGCTCGACTGAGCCACTTCGGTAAATTGAGTCGCGGTCATTACTGACCCGTATGGCACGGCTCAACGTGTTGCAGGAGATGATTGTATGAGTTTAACGCTAGCTGAAAAGCAAGCTGTTGTCGCCGAAGTATCTGAGGTCGCACGCACGGCTCACTCTGCTATTGCAGCAGAGTACCGGGGATTGAAAGTCAGCCAAATGACAGAGTTGCGCAATAAAGCTCGTGAATCGGGTGTGTATCTGCGCGTTGTCAAGAACACGCTGGCCAAACGAGCCCTGCACAATACGGACTTTGAGTGTTTGAACACTACGCTCACTGGCCCGTTATTGCTGGCTTTTTCCCAGGAAGATCCAGGGGCGGCGGCGCGTTTGTTCAAGGACTTTCTAAAATCCAAAGACAACCAGCTTCTGGTCGTCCGTACTTTAGCCTTCAATGGCCAAACCTTGCCGGCTTCAGAAATTGATCGTCTGGCCAGTATGCCAACCCGCGAAGAAGCCTTGAGCACCTTGATGGCGTGTATGCGTGCTCCGCTGGATAAATTTGCTAGAACGGTTAATGAAGTACCGGGCAAACTGGTGCGCACCTTGGCGGCATTACGCGACCAAAAACAAGCGGCCTAGTGATTGATTGTGGCCTGAATCCAATGTTTAGAGGACTAATTTAAAATGGCTGTAGCAAAAGAAGATATTCTGGAAACTATTGGCAATATGACGGTTTTGGAAATCGTCGATCTGATTGCCGCTATGGAAGAGAAATTTGGTGTATCGGCGGCGGCAGCGGTTGCTGCGGTACCTGCGGCTGCAGGGGCTGCAGCGGCGGCTGAGGAAGTGGAAGAGCAGACGGAATTTGATGTGGTGATGAGCAGCTTTGGTGATAAGAAAGTGAATGTCATCAAAGTAGTGCGTGGCTTGACTGGCCTAGGTCTGAAAGAAGCCAAAGACTTGGTGGAAGGTGTGCCCTCTACGGTTAAGGAAGGGGTATCCAAGGACGAAGCGGCTGATATTAAAAAGCAGCTTGAAGAAGCGGGTGCAACGGTTGAGGTCAAGTAATTACTTGTCTCTTCATAAATTAACGTCCGCCGTTGTTCACGGTAGGGTTTGATTATTAGGTTGGTAGCGTGTTGCTGCCAGCCTTTGTTATTTTTTTATTGAGGAACCCCGATGGCCTATACGTTCACTGAGAAAAAACGTGTCCGCAAGGACTTCGGTAAACGTCCAAGCATTCTTGAGGCCCCTTATCTACTGGCGACTCAGTTAGATTCTTACCGCGAGTTTCTGCAGGACGTACCCCCCGAACGGCGGCGCGATAAGGGCTTACATGCGGCGTTTAAGTCAGTGCTCCCGATAGTCAGCTATTCTGGCAATGCCGTGTTGGAATATGTGAGCTATCGGTTTGGTGATCCCGTATTCGATGTTCGCGAATGTCAGCTCCGTGGCTTAACCTACGCTGCACCGCTGCGTGTCAAACTGCGTCTTGCCATTTTAGATAAGGACAGCGAAGCGCATACGGTTAAAGATGTGCGCGAAAACGAAGTCTATATGGGCGAGATGCCATTGATGACCGAAAACGGCACGTTTGTCATCAATGGTACGGAGCGGGTGATTGTCGCCCAATTACATCGTTCCCCAGGGGTGTTTTTTGATCATGATAAAGGCAAAACCCATTCCTCTGGCAAGTCGCTATATTCCGCACGGATTATTCCTTACCGGGGGTCTTGGTTAGATTTTGAATTTGACGCTAAAGATTTATTATTTGCGCGGATTGACCGGCGGCGCAAACTGCCGGTAACGGTGGTGTTGCGGGCTTTGGGTTATGAAACGGCTGATATGCTGGAGATGTTTTTCGAGACCAATACCCTGCGTTTTGTGGGCGACACTGTGCAGTTGGCATTGATCCCAGAACGGCTGCGGGGTGAGACCGCAAGCTTCGATATCATGCTGGGCGAACAGGTTGTCGTGGAAGAGGGGCGGCGAATCACGGCCAAACACATTCGTGAGCTGAGCAAGGCCGGGGTGACTGAGCTCCAAGTACCGCTGGAGTATTTGCTCGGTAAAGTGATGGCTCATGATGTATTGGATCAAGAGACCGGCGAGTTGATTGCTCAAGCCAATGATGAGCTGACGCAAGAACAGTTAGAGCAGATTCAGGCGGCAGGGATCACTGAGCTGCGGACTTTATACATCAACGAAGTTGATCGTGGCCCGTATATTTCCCAGACATTGCGCACGGATTTGACCCGTACTCAGCTCGAAGCCCAGATTGAAATTTACCGCATGATGCGTCCGGGTGAACCGCCGACCAAAGAAGCGGCACAAACGCTATTCCACAATCTGTTTTTTTCGGAAGATCGTTATGATCTATCGATTGTGGGGCGGATGAAATTCAACCGGCGAGTGGGGCGTGAAGATTGCGAAGGTTTGGGTGAGTTAGTGGATCGCCGCTATGCAGAGACTTTGCCCGATATCGCGCAATTTCGCCAGTACAAAGAACGCTGTGCCAGCACGACCGGAGGGGACGATATCATCGATGTGATTAAGGTTCTCATTGCTATCAAAAACGGCAGTGGGGAAGTGGATGATATCGATCACTTAGGTAACCGCCGGATTCGCTGTGTCGGTGAAATGGCGGAAAATGTCTTCCGGATCGGTTTAGTCCGAGTCGAGCGAGCGGTTAAAGAACGGCTCGGTCTGGCGGAATCAGAGGGCTTAACTCCGCAAGATTTAATCAATGCTAAACCGGTGGCTGCTGCCATTAAGGAGTTTTTTGGCTCTTCGCAGCTTAGCCAATTTATGGATCAAAATAATCCCTTGTCCGAAGTGACCCATAAGCGCCGTATTTCTGCGCTGGGGCCCGGGGGATTGACTCGGGAGCGTGCCGGGTTTGAGGTGCGTGATGTGCATCCAACCCACTACGGGCGGGTGTGTCCTATTGAGACGCCTGAAGGACCGAATATTGGCCTAATCAACTCTTTAGCTGTGTATGCTCGCACTAACGACTATGGCTTTCTGGAAACCCCTTATCGGCGTGTCGTTGACAGCCGAGTGACCGATGAGATTGTCTATTTATCGGCCATTGAAGAAGGGCATTATGTGATCGCCCAGGCGAATGCCACCCTAGATGCTGAAGGTCAACTCAGTGATGCCTTAGTGTCCTGCCGCCATCAAAATGAGTTCGCCTTATCGTCGCCAGATAAGGTGCAGTTTATGGATGTGTCGCCTAAGCAAATTGTGTCCGTGGCCGCCGCACTGATCCCGTTTTTGGAACATGATGACGCCAACCGAGCGCTCATGGGTTCCAATATGCAGCGCCAAGCGGTGCCGACACTGCGCGCAGAAAAACCACTGGTGGGTACGGGTATCGAGCGTAAAGTGGCCATCGACTCAGGGGCGACCGTAGTAGCACGGCGTGGTGGGATTGTCGATTCGGTCGATTCGGGTCGGATTGTGGTTCGGGTTCATGATGAAGAGACTGAAGCCGGTGAGTCAGGGGTTGATATCTACAATCTCATCAAATATACCCGGTCCAATCAAAATACCTGCATTAACCAACGCCCGGTCGTTCGCGTCAATGATCAGATTGCCCGTGGTGATGTGCTGGCCGATGGCCCCAGTACGGATATGGGAGAACTGGCTTTAGGACAGAATCTACTGGTCGCGTTCATGCCTTGGAACGGCTATAACTTTGAGGACTCCATCCTTATTTCTGAACGGGTGGTTCAGGAGGATCGTTTTACCACGATTCATATTGAAGAGCTGTCCTGCGTGGCTCGCGATACCAAGTTGGGTCAAGAAGAGATTACGGCGGACATTCCTAATGTTGGCGAATCCGCACTGGCCAAACTGGATGACAGTGGGGTGGTGCATATTGGTGCTGAGGTTAAAGCCGGCGATATTCTAGTCGGTAAGGTGACACCCAAGGGTGAGACCCAACTGACTCCAGAAGAAAAACTGCTGCGGGCTATTTTCGGCGAGAAAGCCTCTGATGTGAAGGATACCTCATTGCGTGTGCCTTCTGGCATGGACGGCACGGTGATTGATGTGCGGGTATTCACTCGGGATGGGGTGGAAAAAGACGCTCGGGCAAAACAGATTGAAACCAATGAGCTTGACCGAGTTCGCAAGGATTTAGATGACCAGCGCCGAATCTTAGAAAACGATATTTTTCTGCGCATTGAAAAAATGCTGATGGGTAAAACCGCGATCGGTGGCCCGGCGGGTTTAAGCGAGAATGATAAAGTAACTAAAGGTTACTTGAGCAAACTCCCACGCGAACGTTGGTTTGAGATTCGTTTACGTGATGAGGACATCCATGACCAAATGGAAGTCATTCATGATCAACTGACCCAGCAGCGCGAACATTTTGCCAACCGCCTGGAAGAGCAGCGGCAAAAATTGACTCAGGGTGATGATTTAGCACCCGGTGTGCAGAAAATGGTCAAAGTGTACTTGGCCGTTAAGCGGCGTATTCAGCCTGGCGATAAGATGGCCGGTCGCCACGGCAACAAAGGGGTCATTTCCATGATTGTCCCTCAAGAGGATATGCCGTATCTGGAGGATGGGACTCCGGTGGATATCGCACTCAACCCGCTGGGCGTGCCTTCTCGTATGAACATCGGTCAAGTGCTGGAAACTCACCTCGGTTGGGCCGCGAAGGGCCTGGGTCGGAGGATTGGGCAGATGTTAGACGCCCAAGCAGAGATCGCTGAGTTAAGAGCTTTTCTGGATGAACTGTATAACGTCAATGCTCACTCTAAGCTGGATCTCGATCAATTTAGCGATCATGAAATCATTGAGTTATGCCGTAATCTCAAAGCGGGTGTCCCTATGGCAACACCGGTGTTTGATGGCTGCGGTGAAGAAGATTTGAAGGCCATGTTGCGTTTAGCGCGCTTACCCGAAACGGGTCAAGCCACCTTAATCGATGGGCGCACCGGTGAGCCCTTTGATCGTCAAGTGACCGTTGGGTATATGTACATGCTCAAGTTGAACCATCTGGTTGATGACAAAATGCATGCACGTTCCACCGGGCCTTACAGTTTGGTCACGCAGCAACCTCTTGGCGGTAAAGCGCAATTTGGAGGACAGCGTTTTGGTGAGATGGAGGTCTGGGCCTTAGAGGCTTATGGAGCGGCTTACACCTTACAGGAAATGTTAACCGTCAAATCTGACGATGTGACGGGTCGGACCAAAATTTACAAAAATATTGTCGATGATGATCACCGCATGGAGGCGGGCATGCCCGAATCGTTCAATGTGTTGGTCAAGGAGATCCGCTCCTTAGGCATTAATGTTGAGATGGACAAAGACTGACCCCCTGTGAACCTTAAGCCGCTGGCAAGCGGTCAATGATTGACTGACGGTAGCCACTGACGAGTGAGCGTGCAATGAAAGATTTACTGGAAATGTTTAGGCAAAACGAAACGCTAGAAGATTTTGATGCTATTCGCATCAGTCTAGCGTCCCCAGAGATGATCCGAGCTTGGTCGTATGGTGAGGTGAGAAAGCCGGAAACCATCAATTATCGGACGTTTAAACCAGAACGCGATGGTTTGTTTTGCGCTAAAATCTTTGGTCCAACTAAAGATTATGAGTGCCTATGTGGTAAGTACAAACGTCTAAAGCATCGCGGGGTTGTCTGCGAAAAATGCGGCGTTGAAGTTACTCTGGCCAAAGTGCGCCGTGATCGTATGGGGCATATTGATTTAGCCAGTCCAGTGGCGCACATCTGGTTTTTGAAATCATTGCCGTCACGCATCGGTTTATTGCTGGATATGACACTGCGTGATATTGAGCGCGTGTTGTATTTTGAATCCTATGTAGTCACTGACCCAGGCACCATGACCCCTATGGAGCGCGGCCAGTTACTGTCGGACGAGGCTTATCTGGAAGCCCTCGAACAGTACGGTGATGATTTTACGGCACTGATGGGCGCCGAAGCCGTGCTGGCTCTGCTCGATAGCCTTGATCTGAAAGAAGAAGCGATTAAACTGCGTGAAGATCTCGCTGATTGCACTTCAGAAACTAAGTTCAAGCGCATCACCAAACGCCTGAAACTGGTGGAGTCATTTATTGACTCGGGGAATAAGCCTGAGTGGATGATTCTCAAAGTATTGCCTGTGCTGCCTCCAGATTTGCGCCCCTTAGTGCCGCTGGATGGCGGACGGTTTGCGACCTCTGACCTCAATGATCTGTATCGGCGGGTGATTAACCGCAATAACCGCCTAAAGCGGCTGTTAGAGCTGAATGCCCCCGATATCATTGTGCGTAATGAAAAACGCATGTTACAAGAGTCGGTCGATTCCTTACTGGATAATGGCCGCCGTGGCCGTGCGATTACCGGCAGTAACAAACGTCCGCTGAAATCGCTGGCCGATATGATTAAAGGCAAGCAAGGTCGCTTCCGGCAAAATCTCCTAGGTAAACGGGTCGATTATTCAGGGCGTTCAGTGATTGTGGTGGGGCCGACACTGCGCTTACATCAGTGTGGCTTACCCAAAAAAATGGCTCTGGAGTTATTCAAGCCGTTTATTTTCTCCAAACTGATTCGGCGCGGCATTGCGACTACGATCAAGGCGGCCAAGCGCTTGGTGGAGCGAGAATCTGCCGAAGTTTGGGATATTCTTGAAGAAGTGATCCGCGAACATCCAGTGATGTTAAACCGAGCACCGACCTTACATCGTCTGGGCATTCAGGCGTTTGAACCGGTATTGATTGAAGGCAAAGCCATTCAATTGCATCCACTGGTCTGCACCGCTTTTAATGCCGACTTTGATGGTGATCAAATGGCGGTGCATGTGCCGCTGTCCATTGAGGCGCAACTGGAAGCCCGTGCCCTGATGATGGCGTCTAATAATATTCTCAGCCCCGCCAATGGCGAGCCGATTATCGTACCTTCTCAAGACATTGTGCTGGGACTGTACTATATGACTCGTGAACGCATCAACGCCAAAGGGGAAGGCATGATCTTCGCGGATGTCGAAGAGCTGCATCGTGCTTATGAGAACCGGATCGTAGAGCTGCACGCTCGGGTGCAGGTGCGTGTCCCGAAACGGCAGATCGATCCAGAGGGAGCGGTGATCACCGGGTATGAGCGGGTACAGACCACGGTAGGTCGAGCCTTATTGCTCGAAATCTTGCCGCCGAACTTACCCTTTGATCTGGCCAACCGTGTGCTCAACAAAAAAGCAATTTCACGGTTGATCAATGCCTGTTATCGAGCCGTTGGTCTCAAAGAGACGGTGGTGTTTGCTGACCAGTTAATGTACACCGGTTTTTATTACGCGACTCGCTCAGGTGCCTCGGTAGGTTTTGAAGATCTGGTCGTGCCTGAAGAAAAAACCGCTATCCTCGATCAGGCAGAATCAGAGGTCAAAGAAATCCAGAGCCAGTATGCCCAGGGCTTAGTGACCAGCGGTGAACGCTATAACAAGGTGGTGGATATTTGGTCACGCACCAACGATGCGGTGGCTCGAGCCATGATGGACAAATTAGGCAAAGAAACCGTGGTGGATCGTGAGGGCAATGCGCTACAGCAGGATTCCTTTAACTCAATCTATATCATGGCCGATTCAGGGGCGCGTGGTTCAGCCGCACAGATTCGCCAGTTAGCGGGTATGCGCGGTCTGATGGCTAAGCCCAATGGTGATATTATCGAAACCCCGATCACGGCAAACTTCCGCGAAGGTTTGGACGTGTTGCAGTACTTTATTTCCACCCACGGTGCGCGTAAAGGTCTAGCCGACACGGCACTGAAAACGGCTAATTCGGGTTATTTGACGCGGCGTTTGGTGGACGTGGCGCAAGATGTGGTCGTCACTGAGATTGATTGCGGTACCCGCGAAGGGGTGTTGTTAACCGCCATTGTTGAAGGTGGGGAAATTGTCGAGCCGCTGCGAGATCGGGTATTAGGTCGTACCTTGATCGATACGGTGTTTAAGCCCAGTACTGATGAGGTTCTTATCCCCGCGGGTACCCAATTGGGTGAGCGAGAAGCCGATGTCTTGGAAGAACACGGCATTGATCGGCTGATGGTGCGTTCTGCCATTACCTGTGAAGCGCGCTATGGGATCTGTGCAACCTGCTATGGACGCGATTTAGCCCGTGGGCATTCCGTAAACATCGGTGAAGCGGTCGGTGTGATGGCGGCACAGTCCATTGGCGAGCCAGGCACCCAGTTGACTATGCGGACTTTCCACATTGGGGGTGCGGCCTCGCAGACCGCCGCAGCAAATAATGTCCAAGTCAAATCCCGTGGGCGAGTGCGCCTGCAAAACATGAAGGTGGTGCGTAACCGCGATGATCGCTTGGTCTCTGTGTCGCGTTCTGGTGAGGTGATTTTAGTCGATGATGCCGGTCGTGAGTGCGAACGCCATAAAGTCTCACATGGTGCCTTGCTGACGGTTGAAGATGGTGGACGTGTGGAAGCCGGCGATATTGTCGCCACTTGGGATCCGCATATGCACCCTGTGATTACTGAAGTGGCTGGACAAGTTCAGCTTGTTGATTTTGAAGATAACGTCACCGTGCAAAGAAAAATCGATGAGGTGACGGGTATTGGTTATTGGGAGGTGTTGGATCCCAAGCAGCGAGCCGGTGTCGGGCGTGATAAACGTCCCGCTGTTAAGCTGATCAATGCCGACGGTAGCGATGTCTTCATTCCTGATACAGATCAACTGGCCTCTTACCCACTGCCACCGGGTACAACGGTGAATATTGCCGACGGTGATGAGGTTGCTGTGGGTGATGTCATTGCGCGTTTGCCGCAAAAGTCCAGCAAGGCCCGCGATATCACCGGTGGTTTGCCGCGGGTGGCAGATTTGTTCGAAGCCCGCCGCCCCAAAGAGCAGGCCATCTTAGCCGAGGAGTCGGGCACAATCAGCTTTGGCCGTGACACCAAAGGTAAGCAACGTTTGATCATTACTGATGCTGAAGGGGTACAGCACGAAGAACTCATCCCCAAGTGGCGGCATATTAATGTCTATGAGGGTGAAAAGGTTGAGCGGGGTGAAGTCATTGCCGACGGTGAACCGAATCCGCATGATATTCTGCGCCTCATGGGGGTGCCTGATCTGTCAAATTATCTGATCAAAGAGATTCAGGATGTGTACCGCTTGCAGGGGGTGAAGATCAATGATAAGCACATTGAAGTCATCATCCGCCAGATGCTGCGTAAAGTGGAAATCACCGACCCAGGCACAACTCGGTTTATTAAAGGCGAGCAGGTTGAACGCTCACGGGTGCTGGATGAAAATGATCGGGTACTAGCCGAAGAAGGCATTCCCGCTCAGGTTGAGCCTCTGTTATTAGGGATTACCAAGGCGTCGTTAGCCACGGAGTCCTTTATTTCAGCGGCTTCATTTCAAGAAACCACCCGAGTGCTCACTGAGGCCGCTGTGCGTGGGGCACGTGACGATTTGCGGGGGCTTAAGGAGAATGTGATCGTCGGTCGGTTGATTCCGGCTGGAACTGGCTTGGCGTATCATCGGGATCGGCAGGAACGCGCAACACCGAGGGAGCCAGAAGATCTGTTCAAGTCGTCCTCTAATGCCAAATCAACACCTGATGCCGTGGAATAGTTGAATAGCCTGTGTTGACTTCTCGTCTGTGAGCCGCGTGCCGCAGATGAGAAGTCAGAGTCTAAGCCCTAGGTTATTCATTTGCCTGTGGGTTATTACGGTTAAATCCAGTCCTGTAGCGTCTTTCCACTGGGCTATAATCCGCTGTTGCGAATTTATTAGTAGGCTGCCTTGACGAGCCGCTAAAAATCCCATACAATTCTCTGTCTTTGGCAGACAGACCCATGTCGGCCGTTTTTTTTACTGTCTAACGCTGCGTCTTTCAAGAGTTCAAGGGTATCCATGGCGACGATTAATCAGTTGGTGCGCAAGCCGCGCCTGTCAAAACAGGACAAGAGCAATGTTCCCGCGCTCGAAAGCTGCCCACAAAAACGAGGGGTGTGCACAAGGGTTTATACAACCACGCCCAAAAAGCCTAACTCCGCCCTGCGTAAGGTGGCTCGGGTACGTTTGACCAATGGTTATGAAGTGACCAGCTACATTGGCGGCGAAGGCCATAATTTGCAAGAGCACTCAGTCGTTCTCATTCGCGGTGGACGGGTTAAAGACCTGCCCGGTGTCCGTTACCATGTGGTGCGCGGTAGCTTGGATACCCAAGGCGTAAGCAAGCGACGTCAAGGGCGCTCTAAATATGGCGCAAAACGGCCTAAGTCCTAATTTACTTATTAACAAATAGATATAGCTGAATCCAATGCCAAGAAGAAGAGAAGTCCCTCAACGCATTATTCTACCGGATCCAAAATTCGGCAATGAAATGCTGGCCAAATTCATCAATATGGTCATGGAGCGTGGTAAAAAATCCATTGCCGAAAAAATTGTTTACGGCGCTCTGGATGAAATGGCCACCCGTACTAAAAATGACGATACGGTGGAGTTGCTCGAACAAGCTTTGGACAACGTCCGTCCAGTGGTTGAGGTCAAGTCACGGCGTGTCGGGGGGGCGACTTACCAAGTCCCTATCGAAGTGCGCCCTGTGCGCCGTAATACTTTAGCGATGCGTTGGATTATTGATGCTGCCCGCAAGCGTAATGAAAAGTCCATGCCTAAGCGTCTAGCCGGAGAGCTGCTGGATGCGGCAGAAGGGCGGGGTTCAGCCGTTCGCAAACGCGAAGAAACTCATCGCATGGCTGACGCTAATAAAGCGTTTGCACATTATCGTTGGTAAACACCTGAGGTACTTGCTGTGGCTCGAAAAATATCGATCGAGCGTTATCGTAATCTGGGCATTATGGCGCATATTGATGCCGGTAAGACGACGACGACTGAGCGCATTCTTTTCTACACCGGTGTTTCCCATAAAATGGGCGAGGTGCATGACGGTGCTGCCGTTATGGACTGGATGGAACAAGAACAAGAGCGGGGTATTACCATTACCTCAGCCGCTACTACGACGTTTTGGAGCGGTATGGCTCAGCAGTTTCCCGAGCACCGCATCAACATCATTGATACGCCTGGTCACGTCGATTTCACCATCGAAGTTGAGCGCTCACTGCGGGTGCTTGATGGGGCCTGTGCGGTGTTTTGCGCAGTCGGTGGCGTAGAGCCTCAGTCGGAGACGGTTTGGCGGCAGGCCAATAAGTATCGCGTTCCTCGCTTGGCCTTTGTCAATAAAATGGATCGTGCCGGTGCCGATTTTCTCCGTGTTGTTCGCCAAATAGAAGCGCGTTTGGGTGCGAAACCGGTGCCTTTGCAGTTACCTATTGGTGCTGAAGAGCATTTTCGGGGCGTTGTCGATTTAATCAAAATGAAAGGGATTTATTGGGATGACGCCTCACTGGGTATGACGTTTGAATATGGCGATATCCCTGCGGACATGCAGGCACAGTGTACTGAGTGGCATGAACATTTGGTGGAAGCTGCGGCTGAAGCCAATGATGACTTCATGGAAAAATACCTGAACGACGGTGAATTAACCGAAGACGAAATTCGCCAAGGTCTGCGTAGCCTGACTTTAAACAATAGTATTGTCCCGGTTTTGTGTGGTTCGGCGTTTAAAAACAAGGGCGTACAGGCTATGCTCGATGCTGTGGTCGAGTTTCTACCTTCACCGGTTGAAGTTGAATCGGTACGCGGTGTGTTGCCAGATGACACCGAGGCCACTCGTGCGCCCGATGATAACGGCTCATTCTCAGCGCTTGCCTTCAAGATAGCCACTGATCCCTATGTCGGCACGCTAACCTTTTTCCGAGTTTATTCGGGGATATTATCTTCGGGTGACACCATATTTAATCCGGTTAAAGGCAAAAAAGAGCGTATTGGGCGTCTATTACAGATGCACGCTAACTCACGCGAAGAGATTAAAGAAGTCAGAGCTGGGGATATTGCGGCTGCCGTTGGTCTTAAAGATGTCTCAACAGGTGACACCCTGTGTGATCTAGAGCGACCGATTACACTGGAGCGTATGGAATTTCCAGAACCAGTGATTGCGGTTGCTGTAGAGCCTAAGACTAAGACCGACCAAGAAAAAATGGGTATTGCCCTATCGAAATTGGCTCAAGAAGATCCCTCGTTCCGAGTGCGCACAGATGAGGAGTCTGGCCAAACCATCATCTCAGGCATGGGCGAACTGCATTTAGAGATTATTGTGGATCGCATGAAGCGCGAATTCAAAGTTGATGCGAATGTCGGCGCGCCTCAAGTGGCATACCGTGAAACCATCCGTAAGTCACTGGAGCAAGAAGGTAAGTTTGTGCGTCAAAGTGGTGGTCGTGGTCAATATGGTCATGTCTGGTTACGCATCGAGCCGCTGGAGCCGGGGACTGGCTTTGAGTTTTGCAATGAGATTGTGGGTGGTGTTGTTCCCAAGGAATATATTCCTGCAGTCGGTAAAGGCGTCGAAGAGCAAATGCAAAACGGTGTCATCGCTGGATTCCCAGTAGTGGATGTCAAAGTCACCTTATTTGATGGTTCGTATCATGAAGTTGACTCCAGCGAAATGGCTTTCAAAATAGCCGGTTCTATGGCCTTTAAAGAAGGCGCTCATAGAGCCAGTCCGGTGCTGCTCGAACCGGTTATGAAGGTCGAAGTTGTGACCCCAGAAGATTACTTAGGTGATGTCATGGGCGATCTGAGTCGTCGCCGGGGCTTAGTACAAGGTATGGAAGATGCCCCTGCCGGCAAAATCATCCGTGCCGAGGTGCCACTCGCCGAAATGTTTGGTTATGCCACTGATTTACGCTCTGCGACTCAAGGTCGGGCGACCTACACGATGGAGTTTGCTAAATATGTTGAGGCACCCAGCAATGTCGCCGAGTCCGTCATCAAGAAAGCATCCTGAATTTAGAACATCATTAACATTGAATTAACGTAGCATTGAGGAGAGTAAGCGGTGTCGAAGGCAAAATTCGAGCGGACGAAGCCGCACGTAAATGTAGGCACGATTGGCCACGTAGATCACGGTAAGACGACGCTGACGGCGGCGCTCACGAAAGTGTGTGCGGA
>PWUP01000268.1 GCA_003562535.1 Gammaproteobacteria bacterium
CTAAACAGTTGGTGGTGCAGGACGCATTGGATACCACCGTGTCAGAGGCTTTCAATACATCGTGGTTGACGCCGTACACCACCGTGGCATCGACATCTTTGCCGCCGGGGGCGGAAATCAACACTTTTTTGGCTCCGGCCGCAATGTGGGCGCTGGCCTTTTCTTTGCTGGTGAACAAACCGGTACACTCGTAGACCACATCGACACCCAGCTCGGCCCAAGGCAGCTTACTCGGATCGCGTTCGGCCAGCACGCGGATACGATCACCATTGACCACCAGACTGTCGCCATCGACCGATACTTCAGCGTTAAATCGGCCATGTGCCGTGTCATAGCGGGTCAAATGAGCGTTGGTTTGCGCATCACCTAAATCATTCAGCGCCACAATTTTGATCTCATCTGTGCGCTGATACTCATACAGCGCCCGCAACACATTACGCCCGATCCGGCCGTAGCCGTTAATTGCGACATTGATCGCCATGGTAAAACCTCCCAATGTTTAGTTGAGTGTGACTACACTATGCAAAAAGCGCATTTACTTGCTCGACGATAGCAGCAACGCCGAACCCGAAATGCTCGAACAACTCCCCAGCGGGAGCTGAAGCTCCAAATTGATCAAGACCCAAAACACGCCCCTGGGAACCGGCATACTGGTACCATAACCCGCTACTGCCCGCTTCCACCACTAAGCGCTTGGCTATAGCCGGGGGCAACACCCTGTCACGGTAGGCTAGGTCTTGGGCCGCGAAGATTTCAACTGCGGGCATCGACACCACCCGGATGCGTCGCCCCTGCTCACCCAATTGTTGTGCGGCTTGCATAGCGGGAGCGAGTTCAGAGCCCGTGGCAATAATCAGCGCCTCAGGCTCACCTGCAGGCTCGTGCAGAATGTATCCCCCCCGGCGGATGGCGGCCAATTGCTCAGGGGTGCGGGGTAAATGCGGTAATTTTTGCCGACTCAAGGCCAGAACGGTCGGCGCGTCTTGGGACTCAATAGCGGCCATCCATGCGACCGCAGTTTCAACGCCATCGGCAGGACGCCACACCGTCAGCCTTGGAATCAAGCGCAAGCTGGCCAATTGTTCAACCGGCTGATGGGTGGGACCGTCTTCGCCGAGACCAATGGAATCATGGGTCAGCACATAGATCACCCGTTGCCCCATCAACGCACTCAAGCGGATGGCATTACGGGCATAGTCGGAAAAAATCAGAAACGTCCCGCCATAGGGGATAAAGCCGCCATGCAGGGCTAATCCGTTCATGATGGCGCCCATACCAAACTCGCGCACCCCGTAGTACAGGTAATCCCCGGCGGGATTGTCGGTAATCGCCACGGAATCCTTGCGTTTGGTGTTATTGGAACCGGTTAAATCGGCTGAGCCGCCGAGCAGCTCGGGTAAATGCGTGCCGCAATACTCTAGTGCTTGTTGCGACGCTGCCCGAGTGGCGACTGAGGCCGCCCGTTCCGCCGTAGCCGCCAACCATTTGGCGGTAAGAGCCGGCCAATCGGCGGGTAATTGTCCCGCCAAGCGGCGTTGTAATTCATGGGCTAATTGCGGATATTCCGCTTGGTAGGCGGCGAAATCAGCCTGCCATTCTTGTTCTAAAGCGGCACCGCGCTCGCGGGCATCCCAAACCGCCCGATACGTCTCGGGGATGGTAAAAGGCGGGTGTGACCAACCGAGTTGCTCACGGGCAGCGGCCACTTCCGCCTCACCCAAGGGAGAGCCATGCACACCAGCGGTACCGGCTTTATTGGGGGCGCCAAAACCGATGACGGTACGACAGCAAATCAGACTGGGGCGCACACTATCCGCCTTGGCCGCTGCAATCGCGACCTTAACCGCTGCCGGATCATGCCCGTCTACCGCCGGAATGACTTGCCAGCCATACGCCTCAAAACGCTGCGGCGTATCATCGCTAAACCAGCCGCTGACTTCACCGTCAATGGAAATGCCGTTGTCATCGTAGATCACGATGAGCTTGCCTAAACCAAGCCGACCGGCTAAGGAACAGGCTTCGTGGGAGATGCCTTCCATTAAGCAACCATCGCCGACAAACACATAAGTGTAGTGATCGATCACCGTATGCTTGGGGCGATTAAATTGTGCCGCCAACGTGCGTTCGGCCAGCGCCATACCAACGCCATTGGCCAGCCCCTGCCCGAGCGGGCCGGTGGTGGTTTCAACCCCAGGGGTATGGCCGTATTCTGGATGCCCAGGCGTCGTGGAATGCAACTGGCGGAAATTCTTCAACTGCTCTAAAGGCACGTCGTAACCACTGAGATGCAGCAGTGAATACAGCAACATCGAGCCATGACCATTGGAAAGTACGAAGCGGTCACGATCAGGCCACTGGGGATTGGCTGGATTATGGCGGAGAAAATCATTCCACAGCACTTCAGCGATATCGGCCATCCCCATCGGGGCACCAGGATGACCAGAATTCGCTTGTTCCACCGCATCCATACTCAAGGCACGGATGGCATTGGCCAGTTCTCGACGTGTAGGCATAAGGGTTTCTCCGTAATTTTTTTAACATAATAGTCAGTATGCCTGATGAGCTCGCCCCTGTTTATAAGCATTACTGATTATCAGCATAAGTGAGCTTATGTTACAGCATCAATCACAGCACAACTCGACTTATGGAATTAAATAAGCGTTGGGTTGTTCCCGATGAATCGCCTCAATGCCTTGGCGCACGGAATCCGCAAGCGGCGTCTCAATGGCTTGCAGGTTGATATGCAACTGTTGCGGTGTGGTCGCGCCCAAAATCACACTGGTCATAAAGCGCTGTTCCATCGCCCAGCGCAAAGCCATCACAGCAGGATCTAAATCATGCTCACGCGCAAGCTGTACATACTGTGCTGTAGCGGCCTGTGAACCCCGCGATAAATAACGCGGAAAGTAATTAGGCCATAAACTGAGCCGCGCCCCTGAGGGTCGAGCGCCATCGAGGTATTTACCCGTTAACATGCCGCTGGCCAACACCCCATAAGCCAGCAAACCGCACTGTTCGCGGATGGCCACTTCAGCCAGCCCAATTTCAAAGGTGCGATTGATCAGGCTGTAGGGATTTTGAATACTCGCCATACGCGGCAGATTCAGGGTGTCTGCCAAGTGCATAAAGCGCATCACTCCCCAAGGCGTTTCATTGGAAACCCCAACGGCGCGCAGCTTGCCCGCTTGCACCAAATCACCAAGCACCGCCAAGGTTTCTTCCAACGGGATGGCGTCCTCATCATCCCGATGCTCATAGCCGAGTTTGCCGAAATAATTGGTGGTGCGCTCTGGCCAATGCAGTTGGTACAGATCAATCACATCGGTTTGCAAGCGCCGCAGACTGGCCTCAACCGCTGCTTCGATATTGCGTCGATCAAGACGCGGTTGACCATCACGGACATAGCTAAACCGCTCACCCGGTCCATTAACCTTGGTCGCTAAAATCACCTTGTTGCGACAGCGCCGTTGAGCCAGCCAACGACCGATGAAGGTTTCGGTGAGACCATAATTTTGGGCGCTCACCGGTACGGCATACATCTCAGCGGTATCAATGAAATTCACGCCATGATCCAGCGCTAAATCCAGTTGAGTGTGCGCTTGTGACTCATCGGTTTGTTCACCAAAGGTCATGGTGCCCAAACATAGGGCACTGACCTGCATATCTGTGCGTCCCAAGGGACGATAAGGCATCACCATACATTACACTCGAGGTTGCAGGAAAAACGGTACGCCGACATCACCGGCAAAGTGAATACGCGCGTATTCGGGTTGTTGATTCACGCCAAGACGGCGCGCTGCCAGTTTTACCGGCTCGGATAAGGCCACAAATAGGTCGGGGCTTTCCAAGATCTGATCATTGCCGCGCAGCACTTGCAGCAGTTGATTGGCAAATACCGAATGCTGGCCACCACCGGCATCCAACACCGGCTGCAAACCACCCGAGGTTAAGACGACTCGGGAACGCCGCTGCCCGGCAACTTCCAGGAAGCGCAGGTATTGTTCCACTGAAGTTTGCCGAGCCACCGGCGCTGAAGCCATGACGGTGCCGCCGGTTAAACTGCCAGAGTAACAGGAATCGGCAATCACCAGTGCATGCTTTGCCTGCATAATATTTAATATATCGGTGACTTGGCTGTTAGCAATCCAGTTGGTGGTATCGTTGGGCGCGGCATCCACCGGCAGCCAGTAACCGCGATCATTCACGCGGTCTAAATCGCCATGACCGGCGTAATACAACAGAAAATTGTCGTTTTCACCAAGACGGTTCTGATAACGGTTAAGCGCCGTTAAAATTTCAGCCCGGGTGGCATTAGTCAACAGTTGCACCTCAAAGCCATAGCGATTGCGCAGTACCTCACTCACCGCTTGGGCATCCCGCACCGCCGTTTCCAGATCGGGTAAAGCGGCATGTTGATTATTACCGATGACCAGAGCGTAGTAATTGCCTAAGTTGACATTAAGCAAGCGCTGCCGGACATCTTGGGTTTGCTGTTCTAACCCCCCCATCGGTTCTGTACCGCGCACCCGCATGGCCGTTTGAATGTGCTGAGTTTCGGATTGCAGCGCCTCCAGCTTACCCGTGGCTTCGGCCAAGCGTTGTTCGCTGGTGTTGAGCTGTTGTTCAAGCTGCTCGATTTGCCGTTCACGCTGGCGTAA
>PWUP01000031.1 GCA_003562535.1 Gammaproteobacteria bacterium
CTTCGACCTCGACCATGGAACGCGAAACCTTCGCGCTTGTAGATAACCTATCTACAATGGAGAATTCTGATAAACAATGAAGAAAAAATCAAGAACTGTTTTTTGCTCTGCATCAAGCGCCCTTTGGCAAAAGGTCGGTGGGTATCCCTCGATCCGTCATTCCGCCAGGGAATGGCGGAATCCAGTCACAGGGAGGTGAAGGGTCGGTTGACCACGAATCCTGATGCCGCTACCGACTCCTAGGCAGCCATCCTTGGCACTGGATTCCGCCAATCCCTGGCGGAATGACGAGGTAGATCATGGTGCGCGTTCTTCCGGTCGGTCATCAAGGCAAACAAACGGCTATAACGCGACACTTAACCCGCATCATGGGCGATTAATACCGAGGTGTTGGCATGCCGCATAACCCGGGCAGCATTGGGGCCGAGTAGGAAATTGGCCTTGGACGTGCCGCTGCGACCCATGATGATCAGATCGCAGTGCAGTTGTTCAGCGGTATTAATCACCTCTTCGTAGATGGTGCCGACAGCGACAATGGTTTGCACCGCCAACTCCGCTGGTACCTGTTGCTGGACAAAGGTATGAATTTCCCGATCCGCCTGTTCGTGCATTTGCTGCTCGTAGTGCTTGGGGAAAAACGAACCGACCAGCGGCGATTGAAAGCTCGGCACGACCATCATGATGTGCAGTCGTGAGCCGAAGTGTTGGGCAAAACCGATAGCGACTTGCAACGGCTTACGCCAAGTTTTCTCATCGCTCATATCAATGGGTATTAGAATGTCTTTATACACGGGGGTATCCGCTCCGTTTAAGCTGGCACTGTGGGGGGTGAGCGGCGGGCATGGCGACGCCGTTGCAGTGTAATGACTAAGCCGAGTGCCAGCAACGCCGGGATATACATCAGTTCCTTCCACGGCTGATTGGTCGGCACTAACACGGCGGTGATGGTTTGATCCCAATCCAGTCCTGCCCGCTGCGCGGGGCTGCCAAACGCGACATTGTCAATCATTAGGGCATCATCGATCTGGATCAGATCAACTCCGGCATCCAGCAGGCGCTGTTCGCCGTCGGTGCCTGCACCCAATGGCAATATAGCGACAAAGGATATCGGTTGGCCAATGTCGTCCAGCCCGTCAATCCGTAGCCGCAGCTCCGTGCCGGGTGGGGTTTCACCGGCAACCCGCATAATTTCCGGCGGGGCGACGTCTTCATACGGTGCGTAAATCATATCCATCCAGAAACCCGGTCGGAATAGGGTAAAAGCGATGAGTACTAGGGCGATGGATTCATACCAGCGGCTACGGGTGAAAAAGTATCCCTGTAAGGCGGCTGCAAAAATCAGCATGGCTACGGTGGCCACACAGAAAATGAATATCCCTTGGAGCCAGGTCACATCGATCAATAGCAGATCGGTGTTAAAAATGAATAAGAAGGGTAGGGCAGCGGTGCGCAGGCTGTAGTAAAACGCTTGGAAGCCGGTACGAATGGGATCCCCTTTGGACACTGCCGCCGCCGCGAATGACGCCAACCCAACCGGTGGAGTGACATCGGCCATAATGCCGAAGTAAAACACGAATAAATGCACCGCAATCAGTGGCACAATCAGCCCGTTTTGCACCCCGAGGGTGACAATGACCGGAGCGAGCAATGAGGACACAACGATGTAGTTCGCCGTGGTCGGTAAGCCCATGCCGAGAATCAGGCTGAGGATCGCGGTATAGATGAGAATCAGCAGGATATTGCCCATCGACAATATCTCAACCACTTCCGCCAGTGCCGAACCCACGCCAGTTTGTGAGACTGCGCCGACAATAATCCCGGCTGTCGCCGTGGCGATACCGATGCCAATCATATTACGAGCGCCTGCGACCAAGCCTTCGAATAAATCGCGCCCACCGGCTACCAGCGCTGTACCCAGACGGCCTTCACCGCGTAGCAGCGCTTTAATCGGGCGCTGGGTCAGCAGGATGGCAATCATCAAGACTGTGGCATAAAACGCCGACAGGCCGGGCGAGAGGCGTTCCACCATTAAACACCAAATCAATACAATCACTGGCAGAACAAAATGCAAGCCGGATTTAATGGTCGGGCCGGGGGCAGGCAGCACAATATTTGTCTTTTTAAGATCATCGGGTTCAAGTTCGGGATAGCGAGTCGCCAGTACCAATAAGGCCAGATAAACCACCGCCAAACCGGCTGATAAAATCCAAATAGCGGCATCCCCAAAGGCCGGTTTCAGCCAACCGATGCCGTAATAAACCGCCACAGACAACACGCATAAGGCCAAGAAGCCGAATAAAAATCCGGTGATCCGTTGTACCCAAGGTTTAGGCATCACCGTGCGCGGTAAACCTTGCATATTGGCTTTCAGTGCTTCCAAGTGCACCATATACACAAGGGCAATATAAGAAATCAGCGCGGGTAGAAAAGCGTGTTTGACGACTTCAAAATAGGTAATCCCGACGTATTCGACCATTAAAAACGCAGCCGCACCCATCACTGGAGGCATGATCTGCCCATTCACTGAGGAAGCCACTTCAACCGCTCCGGCTTTTTCTGAGCTGAACCCCACCCGTTTCATCATCGGGATGGTGAAGGTGCCGGTGGTGACCACATTAGCAATCGACGAGCCGGAGATCAGTCCGGTCATGCCGGAAGCGACCACAGCGGCTTTGGCCGGTCCGCCGCGATAATGGCCGAGCAGGGAGAACGCGACTTTAATAAAATAGTTACCCGCTCCGGCTTTATCCAGCAACGAGCCAAATAAGACAAACAGAAACACAAAGCTGGTCGATACCCCCAGCGCGATGCCAAACACGCCTTCAGTGGTGATCCACTGATGGTTGGCTACAGACGCTAAACTCTCGCCACGGTGGGCGATGATTTGCGGCATATAGGGGCCGAGAAACGTATAGGCCAAAAATACAATGGCAACCACCATCAGCGGTGGTCCTAAGGCGCGGCGAGTGGCTTCGAGCAATAACACCATGCCAACGCAGGCGACGACGATATCTAGAGTGGTCGGTGCCCCTGGCCGTCCCGAAAGCTGTTGATAGAATAAATACAGATACGCGGCACAGAATGCACCGACTATGGCCATAATCCAGTCTTGAATCGGGATATGCCGTCGAGGCGAACGCGCTAAGGCAGGAAAGGCCAGATAGGCCAGGAAAATGGCAAACGCCAGATGGATGGAGCGGGCTTCCGTATCGTTGAACACCCCAAAACCTAACATAAACGGTATGGGTGACACGATCCACAGTTGAAATAATGACCAAGCGACCGCAACCGATAGGATAATTTTTTCTGGTATGCCCGTCGGATTACGGGCGCCAGTGTCCACCTGTGCGACTAAGTCCTGGAGCTTATCCTCCGTTGGAGCCGAGGTGTGGCCGTGCTCTGCACTCATTCTGCTAGTTCCTCGCTGTTGTTAAGCGCTATCTGTGCTTGCAATCAATGGGGGGTTAATCTTGCAGCCAGCCCTGTTCCCGATAATAGCGTTCGGCACCGGGATGCAGGGGAGCGGACAGACCGTCTTGCAGCATGTCCTCGACCACTAAGGCGGCAAATGCAGGATGCAGCGTTTTAAAACGTTCTAAATTTTCAAATAAAGTTCGGACAACCGTATAGGCGGCCTCTTCTTCTAATTGCGCTGAGGCTACCAGGGTGGCTTTGACGCCAAAGGTGCGGACTGGATCGGGGTTGCCGATGTAGAGTCCACCAGGAATTTCCATGTAGGCATAATAGGGGCGGCCATCGACCAAGGCATCGATGGTGCGGTCGCTGACCTCGACCAAGCGGGCATCACACAGCCGCACGGCTTGAGCCACGGAGTCATTGGGGTGGCCGACGGTGTACACCATAGCGTTGACCCGATCATGACACAGTGCCATAGATTGCTGATTGGCAGGTAGTTCATTGGCTAAGGCGAAATCAGCCAGCGTCCAGTTTTTCGCCGCCATCACCACCTCCATGGTTGCCCGCTGCCCCGAACCGGGATTGCCGATATTGACCCGTTGCCCGATTAAATCATCGAGTTGAGTAATGTTGGCATCGCGGCGCGCCACTAGAGTGAACGGTTCGCCATGCACAGAAAACAAAGCCCGCAGTTCGGTATCCGGCCCCGCTGTTTGGAAAGGCCCGCTGCCTTGTATGGCATGGTACTGCCAATCGGATTGCACCACGGCGAGGTTCATGGTTGCGGCGCGCAGACCGCGCAGATTCGCAATTGAACCGCCGGTGACCTGCGTCTCGCAGCGCAGACCGTGTTCAGCATCGCTGTCATTGATCAGCCGACACAGGGCGCGGCCGACCTGATAATACACCCCAGCGCGGCTTGCTGTGCCGATGCTCAGATCCGCCGTTTGTGCCGGCAGAGGCAGCCACAACAAAGCGGCCAGAGCCGCAAACAACACGGGGATACAGCGGCGGTAAGCAATCATCAGTTTTCTCCGCAATAAACCCCGTCCTTTAGGGCGGGGAGGGATAGCGGCTGCGGTCTGGCAGCCATCAAAAAAAGGTGTGGGCTTTCCACCCACTGGGTCGTGAGACTCTGCCCCGTAAAGGGCCCGGTGACGCAGGGCTTACGCCCCGTCTCCCCTCGCCAATGTCGGCAACCGGCTC
>PWUP01000104.1 GCA_003562535.1 Gammaproteobacteria bacterium
CCTGACAGATTCCACCGCCAAGGGTAAGCCCGATATCGAAGCGGTAGACGTATCGGCGCGCATGACGACCCTGAACGAAATTTTAGAAGTCACCACCAAGCCCATCATCTACGACGCCGATACTGGCGGCAAACCAGAACACTTTGCCTTTACCGTGCGCACCTTGGAACGCCTCGGCATTTCAGCCGCGATTATCGAAGACAAGGTGGGGCTGAAAAAAAACTCGCTGTTAGGCAACGATGTTGCACAGACTCAAGACAGTATCGAGAATTTTTGTCACAAGCTCCGCACGGGTAAACGGGCGCAGGCCACTGATGAGTTCATGATCATTGCTCGGATCGAAAGCCTGATTCTCGATGCGGGGATGGACGCGGCCATCACTCGCGCCCAAGCCTATCTAAAAGCCGGTGCGGATGGCATCATGATCCACAGTCGCAAAACCGACCCGACGGAAATTTTTGAATTCTGTGACCGCTATCATTCGCTTGCGCATCGCAAACCTTTGGTGGTGGTTCCCTCCAGTTACAACCGCGTGACTGAAGCGGAGTTACAAGACAAAGGTGTCAATATCGTCATTTATGCCAATCACTTACTGCGGGCTGCCTACCCTGCCATGTTACGCACGGCGCAATCGATTCTGACCCACGGTCGTTCTGCCGAAGCCGATGCACAACTGCTGTCGATTAACGACATTTTGGCATTAATTCCCGGCACTCAATGAATAATGAATAAGCCAACGCCATGATCTCCCCACAAGCGTTTTACCACGTCCTGACCTCGCTCGGTGTCAACTGTGTAGTCGGCGTTCCCGATTCGCTACTTAAACCTTTTTGTGCATATATAGAGGCAGTTCTACCCGCCGAACGGCATTTAATCGCCGCCAATGAAGGCACGGCGGTGGCCATTGCCAGCGGTGTCCATCTCGCCACCGGCGGTTTACCTTTGGTGTATTTGCAAAACTCTGGACTGGGCAACACCCTCAATCCCCTGCTGTCGTTAGCCGATCCGCAAGTTTATGGTATCCCCCTGCTGTTATTAGTGGGCTGGCGTGGAGAGCCGGGGGTTAAGGACGAGCCGCAGCATAGCAAGCAAGGTGCAGTGACGCCTGCGCTACTCACCGCCCTAGACATTCCCTATGCTATTCTCGATGGCGATCCCAGCGCTGCCGAACACCATGCGCACGCTATGGCCGCACAGGCACGACAGCGTTCAGGGCCGGCGGTACTCTTGGCGCGCCAAGGGGTCTTTGCCGCCAGTGAAGCGCGACGCCCGCCCCGCGCTAGCGATCCCGAAGCCTTAAGCCGCGAACACGCCATTGAACTCATCACCGCAACTCTGCCTGAAACCGCTATTGTGGTCGCGACAACTGGGCATATTTCCCGCGAACTCTACGAACAACGGCGGCGTCTTCAGCAAGACCCTTCGGGGGATTTTCTCACTGTAGGCAGTATGGGGCATGCCTCGCAAATTGCTCTGGGCATTGCCCTGATGCGTCCTGACCGGCGGGTGGTGTGTCTCGACGGTGATGGTGCTGCGCTGATGCACTTGGGCGGGCTAGCGACCTTGGGCACTCGCGACCTGCCTTATCTGGTGCATATTGTGCTTAACAACGGCGTTCATGACTCGGTGGGCGGACAACCCACCGTCGGGTTTGAGATTCAATTCACCGCAATCGCCCGTGCCTGTGGCTATCGGCAGGTTTATGGCCCAGTCCGTAGTGAGGCCGATATCCGCCAAACGCTCACCCAAACCCTTACCGCTCGGGGGCCGGTACTGGTGGAAATTCGGGTTAATCCTGGGGCGCGGGCTGATCTAGGGCGTCCTCAAGAAACGCCCGCAGAGAATAAAGTCCAATTCATGCAACGCTTACGAGCACAATCGGTATGACTCTACCCTCGCCGCCGTTTCAACTCAGCACCCCGTGGCGGTGGCATAATCCCGTATCGATTCAGTTTGGACGGGGTGTGCGCCAGCAGATTCCTCAGCGCCTCCCCGGAGCGGCCTGTTTAGTGGTCAGCAGCGCCCGTGGGCGTCAGCAACTCAGCACTGATCCGTTGTTGGCCGCCTGGGTTCGACGAGCGCCGTTGATCTGGGTCGATAATATCCGCGCAAACCCCGACCTGCGTGATTTACAGCGATGCATTGACTCACTGGAGCGCCAACACTTCGATGCCGTCATTGCCTACGGCGGGGGCAGTGTCATTGACGCGGCGAAGGTCTTGACGATTGCGCTGGCCGAGCCCTGTCGTGGCCTCTCACTGCATGGTCTGCTCACCAACCCCGAGCGTTACGACGCGGCTCAACCCAAACCGCTGTTTGCCGTGCCAACCACTTCGGGCACCGGCAGTGAAGTCACCCCTTTTGCAACCGTCTGGGATCACCAGCAGCAGCGGAAATACTCGCTCACCGGCCCCGCTGTATTCCCTCATACCGCTTGGATTGATCCTGAGTTAACCGATACTGTGCCACTGGATGTGACATTGGCAACGGGGCTAGACGCGATCAATCAAGCAGCGGAATCGATCTGGAACCGCCATGCCAGCGCCATGACCCTGAATCTGGCGACCCGCGCATTACAACTCGGTTTCGCCGCGTTGCCGCCATTAATACAGCAGCACGCCCCTGCCTTGCGTTACCGAGAGTGTATGGCTGAGGCCAGCCTGCTGGCCGGTTTAGCCATCAGCCAAACCCGCACGGCGCTGTGTCATTCGATCTCTTACCCACTGACGGCTCATTTTGGTGTACCGCATGGCCTGGCCTGTGCGTTCACCATGCCGGCGGTGTTGCGGCACAATCTACCCGCTGAGGATGGGCGGTTTGCTCACCTAGCGTGTGCTGTGCTCGGCCCCACAGCTCGACCTGATGATCTGCTGCCCGTGTTTGACCAACTGCACCATAATTTGGAGGTGCGCGAACGGGTGCGCCGGTATATCCCTTCATGGTCAGCGCTGTTGGATTTAGCCCCCGAAATGATTACCCCTGGCCGGGCGGATAATGTTCTAGCGGGGTTAGAGGCTGACAGTGTAGAGAAGATTTTGCGGGGTGCGTGGCAGTCCATTTGATGACAGCTTTAGCTTAGCTGGAACTGATATGCTATGGACTGCACGTCGATGCTAAATATGAACAACACGGTGAGGTCATCATCACAGCCACGACCACAACTTCAAAAACCTGATCCTCGACTCTCCCCGTCAAGCGATTGCCCTGTGCGCCCCAACAGAAACCACCGACATGGACGATCCACAACTACGGATACTGCCGGTGCGGGAAGAACAACTCAAAGCGCGTCTGGGTGAACGCTTTCGAGGGCATTCACCCTAGCCCTCTCCTACCGGGAGAGGGGACTGAACGGTGACGCGCTCTAGCTCGGTCTTACACCTACTCATTATTCTTATTCTGCTTTTTCTTCACATTCCCCATCTCCCAAACCTTCCGCGCCAACGGATCACTCGGTGGGGTAATTTCCACACCCGGGCGGGCAGGTGTCGGGGTCGTAGCCGTTGCCCCGCGCTTTAATGGGGGTGGCACTTATGAATGGCACACCACTCCCGATGTGGTGAGGTATAATAACGGCCAATCCAACTAACCCGACCCGCCGATGACACCGCCCAGACAGCCTCAATTCATTGCCGAGGTGTCCAGTAATCACCACCGTGATCTGACACGCTGCTGCGACTTTATTGATACGGCGGCTCGCATAGGGTGTGATGCCGTCAAGTTTCAGTTGTTTAAAATCGAACAGCTTTTTGCGCCTGAAATTTTAAAGCACAGCGCAATCCATCGTCAGCGCAAGCAGTGGGAATTACCGCTGGAATTTCTACCGGAACTGGCGAAACGCAGTCATGACCAGGGTATCCAATTCTCCTGCACGCCTTTTTATTTAGAGGCCGTTGCTGAACTTGAGCCTTATGTGGATTTTTACAAGATTGCCTCCTATGAATTGCTGTGGGACGATTTGATCAGCGCTTGCGCCCTGACGGGTAAGCCCTTGGTGCTGTCCACCGGCATGGCCACACTGCCTGAAATTCAGCAGGCCGTTGCCACGGCACACAAGGCCGGTTGTCTGGATCTGACCCTGCTACACTGCATTTCTGGCTACCCAACTCCACCGGATGAGTGTAATCTAGCCGCTATGGCAACCTTGCGAGAGCGCTTTAATAGCCATGTCACAACAGAACCAGCCACTTCGGTCGCCTGAATCTCAGCTCCCAAAAATCGCTCTGATGACCGGCGTGTTTTGGACTCATTACAGGACTTGGCTTCTTTAATTTTTCAAAATTAGCGGCTACCCTTCGAAAAACAACTGAAGCGCTGCCCCCTTTAATTTAGGAGCAACCGATGAAATGGCAAGACATACAAGTTGCCTACCCCAATGCCTGGTTGGTCGTGGAAGCGATTCAATCCCACCAAGAGGATAACCTCTTTGTTCCTGATGACCTTGCCGTGGTCGAAACCTGTTGCAACGGCGCCGATGCCTTCGCCGCCTATCGCCGACGCCATCGTGCCAATCCTGAACGCGAATGGCTCTTTGTCCATACCAGCCGCCCGCACTTGCGGGTCGAACAACGGCCTTGGCTAGGCATTGGCATGGCAATAGATGAATCTCATTC
>PWUP01000139.1 GCA_003562535.1 Gammaproteobacteria bacterium
ATACAGCAGGTGTCCGGCAATGCCAACCTCACCGGTTAATGCGACCCACGACAAGAAGGCCACCGCAGGCGGTGCCAACATGACCACCAGCGTAGGGCGCATCGGCGGTTCTAAGGCCGGCCCGGTAATCAAGCGGAAGAATACCGCCGTGATGAGAATACACCAGAAAAACAGCCCTATCGCCATGAAAAACCAAGCGACCAGCAAATAGCCCGCTGGAGCTGCGACCAAGGGAATGAGCACATTACCTACCGCAGGGATAAACCAAGCGGGATTCAAACTGCCCAAGGGGCGTTCCGTTTCTAACCACACCGTGACGATAATCACCGTCAGCAGCAACTGTAACCCCGCTCCCAGCATCCATAAGCCCATTGCCAGGCTCGGCAAGTGTTCACCGAGTAATAGCCCCAGCAGCACCAGACTGATGGAAATGGCCGGTAAGAAATTAATCCGCACCGGATGGCGCAGTTCTGCCATGACCCGCTGCGGATAGCGCAGGGCTTTGCAAGCGTACAACGGGACTAACAGCACAAAAACCACTAAAGCGAGCACAGTGACCAGATTCGACATCACCGGCAACAGATCCCAGTGCTGCTCCACTGCATGCCATACGATGGCTAAGCCACTTAGCCCCATCACCGAGGCAAACAGGGGCAGTGGCAAATAATAACACCAACTGGGTGAAGCCGACTCTGGCATGGGACGATCCTAGTCTGTAGCCGGTGCGCCATAACGGCGGGTTAGAAAATTGGCCACTTCCAGCATGCGCGGGTTGCCACCCGCCATGGAACCGGTGGTTAAATATTGGCCATTAATGACTACTGAAGGCGTACCGCGAATCTGGTAGCGCTGAGTGAGTTGATTCGCACGTCTGACCTTGGTTTCGACGGCAAAAGAGTTAAAGGCACGATCAAACGCCTCGCGCTCCACACCCAACTCGGCAAACAGGTCAGCCACCTGGTCCTCGTTGGTCAGCCGCCGCCGTTGTTGTCCATGAAATGCAGCGTAGAGGGCCGTATCGGCCTCCTGTTCAATCCCTAGCTCCTGAGCGGCATAATACGCCCGCGCCATCAGTTCCATGTTACGCTGGCCAAACGTCACCGGTATGCGGATGAACTCGACATTATCCGGTTTGGTGGCCAGCCATTCTTGAACGGCGGGTTTAAAATTAAAGCAATGGATGCAGTTATAAGAAAACAGCTCCACGACTTCCGGACGTTCACCAGAACCTGCCGGGTGAGCTTGCGGCAGACGTTGGTAATGTGTGCCTTCCTGAAATAAAGCCTGGGCGTGAGCAGACAGCACCAAGGTGTTCAGTAGCAGCACGCCTAATAGTAATCGAGTTAATCTACGGTTTATCACGCTCAATCTCTCTCCAGTCACGGGTTCTTAAAGGTACGCGCCCGTTTTGACCGAGTCGCAGGGCTGGAGTTGCCTCAAGGCCGCAAGCCTTGGATAAACGAGGCGACCGCTTCGATCTGCTCGTCGCTGATATTGGCAGCAGAGCCACGCATCATGCCATTGATGTCATTAGCGCGTTCCGTGCTGCGGAAGGTCCGCATTTGGGTGGCGGTGTACTCGGCATGTTGACCGGCCAGCCACGGAAAGTCGCCTGGTAGATTGCCGCGTCCATCCGGCCCATGACAACCGCTGCAGGCCGGTACTCCACGCACCGAATCACCCCCCCGATACAGAGCCTCGCCTTGAGCGACTAAGTCGGGATCGGCTTCACCAAACTGGAGGGTTTGTGAGGAAAAATAAGCAGCAAGATCATTGATGTCCTCATCACTTAAACCGGCCGCCATACCGCGCATGATATCGTTAACACGTTCACCACTGCGGAATTCGCGTAATTGTTTAGCGAGGTAACCGGCGTGTTGACCGGCGAGTTTTGGCCATTCGCCCATCATGCTATTACCATCGGCACCGTGGCAGGCGATGCAGGCGGTTGATTTAGCCTGACCCGCTGCGGGGTCACCAATGGCGGCGGCTGAAGTACTAATAAGTAGGAATCCGCAAGCAGCGGCGAATGCAAGAAGGGTTTTCATGATTTTCACAAGCTCCTGTGAAGCCAGACATCCGATAGAGATGTCACAATACGTTTGGGCGTCTTTAGTCATTACCTGTTTCATCCTTGTGGTTCAATGTGCGTACAATCCCCAGACCATTCCCGTACTGAGGCTTTGATGCCGTGAGTCCTTATCACTACCACTCGACCCGTTTTGTTACCAGCGTCAGTGAACCGAAACAACTGCCGCCTGATACAGGCCGTGAAGTCGCTTTTGCCGGTCGTTCGAACGCCGGCAAATCCAGTGCCCTCAATGCCCTGACGGGGCAACGGCAACTGGCACGCATCAGCAAAACACCCGGGCGTACCCAGATGTTGAACTACTTCGAAATTACCTCTAACCGCCATCTGGTGGATCTGCCGGGCTATGGCTATGCCAAAGTCCCTGAGGCGATCCGCCGCCGCTGGCAACAAGCGTTGGAGCATTATCTGCGCCAACGTCAAGCGCTGGTCGGCTTGATTGTGCTGGTCGATATTCGCCGCCAACTGACCGCACTTGACCGTCAGTTGTTGGACTGGAGCGCCTGGCGATCCTTGCCAGTGCATCTGCTGCTGACCAAAGCCGATAAACTCAACCGTGGACCGGCAACAGCCAGTCTGTATAGTGTACGGCGAGAACTGCAAAAGCTCTACCCATTGGTGAGCGTCCAGTTGTTTTCGGCCACCAGCGGTCAGGGCATTGTGGACTTGCGCCAACAATTGGATGACTGGTTGTTTGCAGATCAAGCGTCTGATTGTGCAGCGATTGACCCGTCGTTGTCCGACTAATGTCGGCGCTATCATGCGATGTGCAGCTCCGTTTAAGCCGATGCGGCGGCAGTCAAGCGTTGCACCCGTACCTGTAAGGCTCGACTGACCAGCTCGCCAATGCGATTCAAAAAAACCGTTCCGGCACCAGGGTAAAAGCGTTCAGGATCACGGCTGCCAATGGCCAGCAACCCCCGCCATTGCCCAGCACCCTGTAGCGGAATCAGCGCCGCTGAGGCAATCTCCGGAGCTGCCTCGTCGAATAACCAGCGACTTTGTTGCGATGTAGGCTTGCCACACCACGGCTGATCGCGGTTTAAGACATCATGACAGGCTTCCAGTGCGGCTGGACTTAAACGGTCGCGCTCGCTTAAACCGTTGGGCGTCTGGCTCAGCGCCAACTTGAGTGCGGCAAAATCCGCATTAAATTCATGACTCAATATGTCTTTAATATTGGGTAATAAATCGTCTATGCCGTAGGCTTCGATCAATACTAAATTCAGGTGTTGCATCCGCGTGGCCAGACAATCATTATCGCGGGCTACCTGCACCAGCTCGTGCAAACGCTGGCGTAATTGGTGATTCTGATCACGCAATAACTGGATTTGCCGTTCCAATAACGATACGGCTGAACCACAGATGTGCGGAACTCGCAGCGTAGCCAATACGTCCAGATGCCGTTCAAAAAAATCCGGATGAGTCAGCAGATAGTCCGCAATCTGTTCCTCAGAGTCGAGTCTGGCATTGGTGGAATTCACCATGGTGCAACCACTCCTTCAAACACTCGCGTGGCCGGTCCGGTCAGCATGACGGCTGCATTTGGATCGGCCTCTGGCCACTCAATAAACAATGTACCCCCCGGCAATTTGACCTGTACCCGTGATTTTAACAGCCCCCAGCGTTGACCGACAGCCACTGCGGCACAAGCCCCGCTGCCGCAAGCTAAAGTTTCGCCCACCCCGCGTTCAAATACTCGCAGGTGGATCAGGTCAGGCTGGATAATCTGCATAAACCCCACATTCACTCCCTCAGGAAACTGCGGATGCGTTGCCAGGCGTTCACCCAGCGTTGTCACCTCGGCCTGTTCAAGCCGATCGACTAACACTACTGCATGCGGATTACCGAGCGAAACCGCGCCGAAAGTTACTGCTTGGCCATCAACTTCTAGGGTGTAGCGTAACGCGGGTTCGCTGACGTGCAGAGGAATCTCTGCCGGTAGCCAGCGCGGCACGCCTTGTGAGACCGTGATTTGGCCATCATCCTGTATGGATAATTCCAGTATATCCACTGCCGTGCGCACCCGTAGCGGGTTGCGCGTACTCAGACCTTGATCGTGAACAAAACGGGCAAAACAGCGCGCGCCGTTACCGCATTGCGCCACTTCGCGGCCATCCGCGTTAAAAATGCGGTAGCGAAACTCTGCTTCGGGGGAGTCACTGGGTTCGACCAGCAATAACTGGTCAAAACCGATGCCAAAATGCCGATCCGCCCATTGACGGATGGTGGCCGCAGAGAGCGCTACGGATTGACGTACCCCATCGATCACCATAAAGTCATTGCCTAAACCGTGCATTTTGGTGAAGCGCAAACTCATGGCACGCACCGCTCACCGGCGAATAAATCCGCCACAGTTTCGCGTTCCCGCACCAGATAGGTTTTCGCACCATCCACCATCACTTCAGCCGCTCTAGGTCGACTATTATAATTCGAACTCATCACAAAACCGTAGGCACCAGCAGAGCGCACGGCCAATAAATCACCGGCTTCCACGGCCAGCAGACGGTCTTTACCGAG
>PWUP01000125.1 GCA_003562535.1 Gammaproteobacteria bacterium
AACCCATTACGATTATTGTGCCGGAAAGTTAAAGCGTTTTCGCCACTCTAAATCCGTTGTGCACAAAGCGGACATCGCGATCATAGCGAAAGCGTCGGGATGTCCGCATGTATTCTGAATCAAGCCGATAGCTGCCACCACGCTGCACGCCCTCAATGCAAAAACGCTCGCTGTGAGCGCTGCCATCCGTGGGCGCATTGCGGTAATGGTTTTGCCAGCAGTCCTCAGTCCATTCCCAGACGTTGCCGTGAATATCGTACAGCCCCCAAGGGTTAGCCTGGAATGACCCCACTGGCGAGGGCTGTTCATTATCCCACGGGCTACCACAGTCTTGGCAGTTCGCCAAACCGCTGCCCACTTCATCGCCCCACCAAAAATCGCTGGTCGTACCGGCACGCGCCGCGTATTCCCATTCGGCTTCAGTAGGCAGACGATAGCCACCTTGGGTAACTCCATTCAACCAGTTGATATAGTCTTGGGTATCGTCCCAGCTTATCCCACTGACCGGCAGATTATCCGCCTGCTCTGAGTCCGGTTGAAAACGGCAAGCGCCTGCATTAACACACTGTCGCCATTCTCCTACCGTCACCGGATACATACCTAGTGCAAAGTCTTGGCCAATAGTCACCTCGCGAACCGGCTGTTCATCCGCACGCTGGGTTGAACCCATAGTGAAGGTTCCGGCGGTAATTGTGACCATCAGCGGGCATTCGGGGCAGTCACGAAAGGCATTCATATCGGTTGGCTCAGGGGATGGGGGAATGGTGGGCGCTGCAGCCACAGGTGCTGTAGGCGCGTCAGCGGACTCACCACTCAAAGCACGCAGGCGGATACGTGCCAGCGGGACAAAACGCCCTTGAGGGTACAGCTCTAGATATAAAGCGAATTCTTCCGGATTATTGCTGTCTTTAATGGTTTCCCAAAACGCCAAATCTTCCCAGAATTCCATGTCAGCCGAACTCTCACCACTCGTCTGCCCCACACTGAGCAGGGGCCAACATAGGACACTCAGCAACACGACCCACAACAGGCTGCGTACCGTTCTGTTCAAGACCTCACGGTTTGTCATCGATTGTCATCCTCAGGATCAATGTAGGTGATCAAACAACAGCCAGCATAGAAGATTAGTTCAGCGAATACCAGAATAGACTACTCAGGTATTGATTCATCACTAGACCAAAAAAGAGATTGACCATAAAATTGATCTGATAATGGCACAAAAGTTGATGGATGGTTTAAATCATACCCGCTATAGCTATGCCGTGCCACTGAATGGTGGATAGCGGCTCCGAAACACCGTTCGCCATCCGTTCAAGGGTTAAAACGGCTACGTTGATGCCTTAGTGATGTACAAATGACTGGAAACCGCATAATGTCACAGTATTCAAATCCACCGTTTTGGAAACGCCGTCGTCTGCTCCTGTGGCTGCTGCCACTAGGTCTGATCAGTGCAATGGCTTTAGGGTGGACGCTATGGACCGAACACCATCCCCACCAAGAACGTGAACTGCGGCTGCTGGCGCAGGAGCAATTAACTGATTGGTTTCCCGAGCAGATGAGCCTGCCTGATGACCGACTCGGTTTTATTCCTCGTTCGGCTGAAGCGTTGCGCCAAGGTCAACCGCGTGTGTTATTGGTGCATGGCCTCGATGAACCCGGCGGCATCTGGGACGATTTAGTCCCAATGCTGGATGAGGCGGGTATTGAAGCGTGGGAATTTCGCTACCCCAATGATCAAGCCATTGATCATAGCGCCGATGAATTAGCCGAGCACTGGCCGGAACTGGATGTGGAACAGCCGCTGGTGCTGATCGGCCACAGCATGGGGGGCTTGGTGATCCGCGATTTTGTCTCGCGCTGGCGGCATCCCGTCGAGCAGGAGCCGCAGGTTGACGGAGCGGTGGTCACTGGCGTGATCTTGGTCGCTACACCTAATCATGGTTCAGGCTGGGCGCGTCTGCGCGCTTGGCTGGAGCTGCGCGAATGGGCTGCGGATATCGCCGAACGGGAGTTTTCCCTGTTTGCGGGTCTGCGCGATGGCACCGGAGCGGCTAAGATCGATTTGCGTCCGGGCAGTCAATTTCTGAATGAACTCAATGACCGTCCGTGGCCAGAATCGGTCGCTGTGCGGATTATCGGCGGAGTATTGACTGAACCCACCGCCGCTATGCAAGACGGATTGGAGGCGCTGGCTGCAACGTTAGGGTCAGACGATGCCCTAGAAGCCGTAGAGCGGTGGTGGCAGGAATTGGGTGAAGATTTAGGTGACGGCGTCGTGGCTAAGGATTCCTTACCGCTGCCCTATGCTCCCCCACCGACCCTAGTCACCGCCTCGCACCGAGGATTATTAGTGCGTACCCCGCTTACGGATGACGATCAACAGCCACCGGCTATTGAGCCGCTTATGGCGATTGTGCACGAGATGCTCAACGCAGCACCCTCACCCAACCCTCTCCCATAGGGAGAGGGCGCTTAAGGCAGAATGACCTCTGTTCATCCGAGCAAAATAGGATATTCACGAGTGGCGGCTGCGATACAACAAGTATAAAAACATCGGCACCCCCAACAAAGCCGTGATCACGCCGACAGGCAATTGCTCGGGGGCGATCAGGGTGCGAGCCAAGGTATCGGCCAGTACCAACAAAATTCCCCCAGCCAGCGCACTGGCGGGCAACAGCAACCGCTGATCAAAACCAAAGATTAACCGCAGTATATGCGGCACAATCAGCCCGACAAAGCCAATGCTGCCCGCTGTGGTCACCGCCACTGCGGTGATCAATGCCGCCCAGACGTACACCAGCGCTTCCATGCGCCGCACCGAGACCCCCAAAGCCGCCGCTTGCAACGGCCCACGCGCTAAAACATTGAGTGTCCGCCCCAGCGGCAGCGCCAATAAGGCGGCAAGCAGTAAGACGATCCCCGGCAGCAGCGGGTTACGGGCATAGCTTAAATCGCCCATCAGCCAGTACAGCATGCCCGGTAATTCAGCCGCCGGACTGATGGCCAGCAGAAAGCTGATGACCGCCCCCCAGCCTGCCGCTACCACCACGCCGGTCAGCAGCAACCGAGTCGGCACCCAACTGCCCGTGCCGTGAGCCAGTCCGAACACAATCAAGGTGGACAGCAGCGCACCGCTAAATGCCGCCCCAGAAATAACGCCGACACCGAGTCCGGCAAGCATGGCCAGGAGCGCACCCACAGCCGCACCGCCTGAAAGTCCCAACACATAGGGATCGGCCAGTGGATTACGCAGCAAAACCTGCATTAACGCACCGGCTACAGCCAGTAATCCCCCCGTGGCAAAAGCCGCCAACACCCGGGGCAGGCGTAAATCCAACAGCAGCATGGTCGGCAGCGGTTCGCCCCGACCGCTGAATACCGCCCAAATGGCTGCAGGCGCAATCGGGACACTGCCGATAGCAACACCGAGCACAATGGCTATGACGGCCATCGGTAGCAGCACACCGAGCATTTTTAGGAAGGCGGCAATCACAATAGGCTGGACTGTAGATTGGGTTATCGGTGGATCAGCGTAGTGCATTGCCGGGTGGGTCGCAAGACTGACGCCGTAGGCGTTATCCGTTATGATAATCTGCCATGAACAACTTGGGATGAATCCACTGCAATCATCACGCTCAAATCCGCAGGGCACACCCTCTGGCATCACACCAGCAGCGACAACCGCAACCGTTCGAGTCACTCCCCCCCCTACTGTGCAGCGCTTGGCACTGGGTCTGGAATATTGCGGTGCGGCGTATCGTGGCTGGCAAAGCCAACAAGCCGGAGTGCCGACGGTACAAAGCCATGTAGAAGCTGCGCTAAGCCGAGTGGCCAATCATCCGGTTAGCGTAGTGTGTGCCGGGCGCACTGATGCCGGGGTACATGCCCTAGAGCAAGTGGTGCATTTCGACACCTCCGCCCAGCGCCGTTTACGCGGCTGGGTTCTCGGTGCCAATACCCAATTGCCGGAGGATATTGCGGTGCTGTGGGCGTGCCGCATGCCCTTGGATTTCCACGCTCGGTATGCTGCGCTGGCGCGACGTTACCGTTATATCATCCTGAATCGCCCAGCGCGTCCCGGACTCGACCGCCAGCGAGTGAGCGGGCACTTTCAGCCCTTAGACGCTGAGCGGATGCACCAAGCAGGCCAACACCTCTTGGGCGAGCATGATTTCAGCGCCTTTCGCGCCCGCCATTGCCAGTCACGCACTCCGTGGCGGTGTGTACACGAACTACAGGTCTGGCGTGAAGCGGATCGGGTATTGATCGAAATCGAAGCCAATGCCTTTTTGCATCACATGGTGCGCAATATTGTTGGGGTGCTGATGGTGATTGGTCGTGGTGAGCAGCCGGTCGCTTGGGCGGGGCAAGTGCTGGCCTCGCGAGATCGCACCCAAGCGGCCATCACTGCACCGGCCGCTGGTTTGTATTTGCAAGCAGTGCGTTACCCTGCGCACTATGCGGTGTCCCCTGAGTTCTGTTCCTAAAAACCTAAACAAAGTTGCTCAGGATGGTTTTTCGGTAATTCGCTCTCCGTTGATAACACCCTTGCGGGCGAGCAACTGGAGTCCGGGTTGAGCAGTCCCAACCGAATGG
>PWUP01000315.1 GCA_003562535.1 Gammaproteobacteria bacterium
AAGGCACATCTAGAGCCTCTAACTCAGGAGCATCACTGACCGTGTAATCCGCAACCGTCATACCGATATCGAATACCCCTTGGTTAAGCAAGCGGTAAACATCGCTGCCGGCCACACCCATCTGGTCAAAGGTGGTCAGATTGACGGTAATGGCATGATTGGAGGCTTCGGGCAGTATTTCACTCCAAAATGGGGCTTCAAATTGTCGGTGTAGGGGTAAGCCGCTCCAAGAACCAACAACCGACAAGGTGATGGATTCTAATTCATCAGCCTGGCTAGCCAAAGGAGAAAATAACAGCGCACAAAGACTGGCAGAAACCAATGTTTTCGCAGAGTGGTGCATGGTAATGCGCTCCTGTGATGAGTTATCAATAGTGTTAAGTGATGGTGCCATCCGTGGGGAGATCGGTAATCAGCATATGTCCGGGTTGATGGGTAATGGCCAGTGCGGGGGCGGCTTGGCGTAGCGCCAACTGCGGTGTAACCCCGCACGCCCAGAACACCGCAATATCGCCGTCTTGCAAAACCGGGGGGTCACCAAAATCCGGCTGATGAATATCGGCAATGCCAATGGCGGTGGGGTCACCGATATGTACCGGGGCACCGTGCGCATGAGGATAGCGCTCTGAGAGCACGATAGCGCGGATCGCTTGGGCGGGGTTGAAGGCACGCATACTGACCACTAACGGCCCGCTAAACGATCCAGCCGCTTGGGTCGGGATCTGAGTAATGTACATGGGTACATTGCGCTGAGCGGCAATATGGCCAATGGTAATGCCTGCTCTTTGCAGAGCGGCTTCGAATGAAAAGGAACACCCCAAGACAAAGGCCACGAAATCCGATTGCCACAAATCCATGATGTTGTCACAGCTTGCGACCGCCTCCCCGTGACGAAACACTCGATAAGCAGGGATATCACGGCGGATGTCTACATCATGACCGAGTTGAGTGAGCTTGGCCTGACCCGGTTCGCCAACTGCAAGGATGGGGCAGGGCTTGGGATTGCTGACGCAGTAGCGCAAGAAATCGTCGGCAGAACTAGCGGGCAGAATCACCACATTAGCCTGTTGATAGCCCGGGCACTGGCCACTGGTTTGACCATTGAATTCACCGGCTCGAATGCGCTGACGCAGTTCATATCCACCCACCGACAACACCTCAATGCATTGTGTTCATGGGTTGCACCATAATACACTCATGCGTTCACGTCAATAGATCGTTTAGTTGGTTAAACGATCATATTTTATGATCAGACAGCCAATGCTGTTCGCTGAAGCGGGCTGCGGCAATTAATTGCTGCATGATGACCGGGTTTTGACTGGGCAAATGACACAGCACAAAATCCAGTGGTGAAAGCTGGGCAGCGGGTTCGGTGGTTAATTCCCGCAAGCGTCCAGCACTGCAATCGTCTTGAGCCATGACAACTGGCAAAGTGCCGATGCCAAAACCGTCGCGTACCAGACGCACCATGGTCGATAGTGAGGCGCTGGCATGCAGCAAAGGTGCAGGCACTTCTGGATCGGCAAACAGACGCTGGATTTCGCGGTAGGGCAAGGTGTCTTTGGAAAACGTCACAATAGGCAAGGCTGCCAAATCCCTTGTGCGTAGTGACTGCGCAGGCAGGTCAAGACGCGGCGCCGCAAACCAGGCCATGGCAAAGGTCGCCAGTGGGTACTGTTCTGCCTGTTCAGGAACTAAGCGGCGCATCAACACCGCGACATCAATTTCATCGTCAGTGAGTTTCGCGGCCAACACGGGGGAAGTATCAACCGAAAGCTCAAAACGGATATTAGGAATGGCGCTGCGCAGATGTTGCAGCATGGCAGGCAGTAGTGTGTGTACCACCGTTTCAGCCACCCCGATGCGGATAGTGCCAACATAGTCGGCTTCGGGGCGTAGCTCGGCGACGATGCGATCACGCAAGGTGATCAACCGTTCCGCCTGTTCGATAAAACGCCGTCCTGTCGCAGTTAAGCGCACCTGTCGTTGCTGGCGGTCAAAAATTTGAATCCCCAGACGTTTCTCCAACAAGGCAATACGCGCCGATACCGCCGACTGCGCCACACCTAAATGGTGAGCCGCTGCACGGAATCCGCCTTGACGCACCACCTCGCGAACCATTTCCACGTCACGGATGCCGAACATCTACCCCCAGCCCACTTCTTTAATCTGTTCGGCTGGAATCGCAGCATCGCGTGCTAAACCCATGAGATGGCCTCTAGCACAATGCTGGGCGATGCCTCGGGGCGATGGGCGTGCTCACTTAAATGCCGCCGCCAACGGCGGGCGCCAGATTGCCCTTGATATAAACCGAGAATATGCCGGGTCATGCACTTCAATGCAACGCCTTGATCGGATTGACGCTGTAAATACGGTATCAACTCAGCCAGCACCTCTTGGCGTTGCGGTATCGGCCGGGATGAACCGAACAAACGCTGATCAACCTCGGCAAGCAGATACGGCTGTTGATAGGCCGCTCGACCCAGCATGACACCGTCCACTTGGCGCAGATGTTCGCTCGCTTGCTGTACATCGCTAATCCCACCATTGATCACTATGCCAAGCTGTGGAAAATCGCGTTTGAGTCGGTACACACGCGCATAATCCAGCGGGGGAATCTCGCGGTTTTGCTTGGGGCTTAACCCCTGTAGCCAAGCTTTGCGGGCATGGACAATAAAGACGTCACAACCGGCTTCGGCCACTTGGCCGATAAAATCTACCAACTCCGTATAGCTGTCACGCTGATCAATACCAATGCGGGTTTTAACCGTCACGGGGATGTGAACCGCTGCGCGCATGGCGGAGATGCAGGCCGCTACCCGCTCTGGCTCCGCCATTAAACACGCCCCAAAACGCCCAGTGCGGACTCGATCTGAGGGGCAGCCCACATTGAGGTTGATTTCGGCATAGCCATAATCCGCCCCCATACGGGCGCAGTGCGCTAATGCCTGCGGTTCACTGCCACCGAGTTGCAGTGCAACCGGCTGCTCGGCTGGATCGAAGTGCAGCAACCTCTGCCAGCGCCCATGCAGCAGTGCTGAGCTCGTCACCATCTCGGTGTATAGACGTGCATGACGGCTCAGTAGGCGGTGAAAATAGCGACAGTGCCGGTCTGTCCAATCCATCATCGGGGCGACACAGAAGCGCCAAGGGGCATAATCGTATAAAGCCATCAGCATTGCCAGCCTGTGAAGGGTTGCGTAATATCGTTAGCTTATCATTGAAACCTTACGACCCCAATATGCTACAGATCTACAACAGCCTGACGCGCCAAAAACACGTTTTTCAACCCATCGAACCGGGACGGGTGCGCCTGTACGTCTGTGGTATGACCGTTTACGATTACTGTCATGTCGGCCATGCGCGGGTGATGGTGGTCTTCGATACCGTCGTGCGGCACTTACGCGCCAGCGGGTATCAGGTCACTTATGTGCGCAATATCACCGATATCGACGATAAAATCATCCAGCGCGCTCAGCAACTCGGCGAGCCATTCACTGCGCTGACCGAGCGCTTTATCGCCGCCATGCACCAAGACGCCGATGCCTTGGGGATTGCACGTCCTGATGTCGAGCCACGCGCCACCGAATCGATGGCGGCGATTATCGCCATGATTCAAACGCTGCTGGATAAGGGCTACGCCTATCCGTCCGCTAACGGCGATATTCTCTATGCCGTCAGCCGTTTCCAGAGTTATGGCCAATTATCTAACAAACGTCTGGAAGATTTACGAGCCGGCTCGCGGGTGGATATTGATACCGATAAACGCGACCCCTTGGATTTTGTGCTGTGGAAACAAGCCAAACCCGGTGAGCCGGGTTGGCCGTCGCCGTGGGGGGAAGGACGACCGGGCTGGCATATCGAGTGCTCGGCCATGTCCACCTGCCATTTGGGCGAACATTTTGATATTCACGGCGGCGGTATGGACTTGAAGTTCCCCCACCATGAAAATGAAATCGCCCAAAGCGAAGCCGCCACCGGCCACAGGTTCGTGAATTATTGGATGCACAATGGCTTTGTGCAGATCGACGATGAAAAAATGTCCAAGTCCTTGGGTAATTTCTTCACCGTGCGCGAAGTCTTGCAGCATTATTCGCCGGAAGTGCTACGCTATTTTATATTGTCCAGCCATTATCGCCGCCCCTTAAACTACAGTGAGCATAATCTGCAAGCCGCCCAAGCGGCATTGACCCGACTGTATCGGGCGCTGCGTGCGGTTAACGGGGCCGCCGCCGGTGATCATCCGGTGGATTCAATCTACCGCCAGCGGTTTACGGCGGTTATGGATGATGATTTCAATACACCGGAAGCGCTGGCCGTATTGCATGAATTAGCCAGCGAGATCAATCGCCACAACCCGTCGGATGTTATAATTGTCGGATTGGCGAGTGAGCTGCGTCAATTGGCGACCGTACTTGGGATTTTACAAGACGATCCCGAACAGTTTCTGCGTGGCGATGCTGCGGCTGAAGATCCGCAGGTGGTGCAGATCGAGGCGCTGATTGCTCAGCGCCAAGCCGCCCGTAAAGCACGGCAGTGGCAGGAAGCGGATCGTATCCGTGATCAGCTCAACGCGCTGGGGGTGGTGTTAGAGGACAGTCCGTCAGGAACCCGCTGGAGTCGATCAGCACCAGATACCGTAAAAGCGCGTTAAAGCGATTGACCTTAGCGCCTAAGCTCGCTAAAATAGCCGCTTGTTTTAAATATGACTCATGAAATCAATTGTCGCGGGGTATAGCGCAGTCTGGTAGCGCACCTGCTTTGGGAGCAGGGGGTCGGGGGTTCAAATCCCTCTACCCCGACCACAGGGCTTGTTTTAAAGGTCACGCGCCTGTAGCTCAACCGGATAGAGCATCGGCCTTCTAAGCCGAGGGTTGCAGGTTCGAGTCCTGCCGGGCGCGCCATACGATTAACCCGTAATTTTAATGAGTCAAACACTGTATTATGGTGGGCGTAGCTCAGTAGGTAGAGCCCCGGATTGTGATTCCGGTCGTCGTGGGTTCGAGTCCCATCGTCCACCCCAACGATAAACCGTTATCAGGCTTGTTAACTTTTTCCACTCATCGGATATACATATTGCCGCAGTTTCGCGATCATACCGACTCTCTGTATTATTTATATAATTCACAACGAGGCGTGGTGTATAATCGCCTATCATTCACTGTGCGAAAGTGGCGGAATTGGTAGACGCGCTGGATTTAGGTTCCAGTGGGGTGACCCGTGAGAGTTCGAGTCTCTCCTTTCGCACCATAATAATCAGGCCGATGAAACTTAATCCCCATGCGTGTTATCCTAAACCTCGGCCTCATGAAAAACAGTCACTTAAACCCGAGGTATATTGATGCAAGTTTCCGTTGAACAATTGGAAGGTCTTGAGCGGCGCGTCACTGTTCAAGTACCCGCTGCAACCGTCGATGACCAAGTCCTACAGCGTCTACGGTCAACAGCGCGCCAGGTACGAGTCGATGGATTCCGCCCCGGTAAGGTACCCGTCAAATTGGTTAAGCGCATGTACGGTGAACAAGTGCGTAAAGAGGTGCTCAACGAAGTGCTGCGCAGCAGTCTCCCAGAAGCCCTAGAGCAACAACAGTTATCACCGATACACGCCCCCAATGTGAACTTGGTGTCCATTGATGAAGGTACAGATTTCGAGTATCAAGCCACCTTCGAAGTGCGCCCAGAACTGAATCTGGTCGGAATAGCCGGTCAGGTCATTAAGCGTCCAGTGGTTGAAATCACTGAAGCGGATGTGGACGCTATGATTGAAACCCTACGCAAACAACGCGCCGAATGGCATGAGGTTGAACGCGCTGCCGTTGACGGCGATAAAGTCACCGTATCATTTACAGCGACGGTGGACGGCGAGTCCTTCCCTGGCGGCTCGGGTGACAAGGTTGAATTGATACCCGGTTCACAGTCGATGTTGCCTGCGTTCGAACAGGCCGTATTAGGTCATCAGGCGGGTGAGGAGTTCGAGTTCGCTATGCCCTTCCCCGCAGACCATCTGAGTCAGGATTTAGCGGGTAAAACAGCTCAATTCAAGGTGCAGATCCATAAGGTTGAGGAACCCATTTTACCGTCCGTGGACGAAGACTTTTTGAAAATCTTCGGTATTACCAGTGGTGATGTCAACGCACTGCGTGACGAGCTACGCGCTAATATGCAACGTGAATTAGAGGCGGCGATTAACAATCGAGTTAAAGTCCAAGTGTTCGATGCGCTACTGGCCGCTAATGAGATCCCGCTGCCCAATGCAGTGATTGAACAAACCATCATGCAGCTTGCTATACAAGCCGGTCTGCTCAGTCCAGAAACGCAGCCGGATGAACAGCAACGTAACAACTTCTTCATGCTGTTTGAAACTCGCGCCCGTCGTCAGGTGGCCTTAAATCTGGCAATCGCTGAGATCGCCAAAAACCGCGACCTACAGATTGATCCACAACGGGTGCAACACCGTATCGAAACCATCGCGGCCAGTTATGAAGACAGTGCCAAAGTGATTGATTTATACAATACAGACGCCCAGTTCTTACAAGGCGTTCAGTTACAGGTTCAAGAAGATCAAGTGGTCGATAGCTTGCTCAGTGAAGCCCAAGTCGAGGAGCAGGTCATGAGCTTTGAGGAGTTGATACGCCCCGCACGACCCAGTACGGCGCCATCCCAAGAGGCTTCCGCATGACTTTAGCCACCAGTATGACGCTCGCCCCTCAGGCGCTAAATCTAGTGCCTATGGTGGTTGAACAGACTTCACGCGGCGAGCGGGCTTATGATATCTATTCTCGGCTGCTGAAAGAGCGCGTGGTATTCATGGTCGGGCCAGTCGAAGACCACATGGCCAATGTCATCATCGCTCAACTGTTGTTTTTAGAAGCCGAAAACCCGGATAAAGACATCCACTTGTACATCAACTCACCGGGTGGAGTGGTGTCTGCGGGCATGGCCATCTACGACACAATGCAATTTGTCAAACCCGATATCAGCACTATGTGTGTCGGTCAAGCGGCCAGCATGGGGGCGTTACTCTTAGCCGGTGGGGCTAAAGGTAAACGCTTTTGTTTGCCGCACTCCCGAGTCATGATTCATCAGCCCTTAGGTGGGTTTCAAGGTCAGGCCAGTGACATTGATATCCATGCGCGCGAGATTTTGCGGATTCGCGAACGCTTAAACCGCGTATTGTCCCATCATACGGGGCAACCGCTGGAAAAAGTGGCTCAGGATACCGACCGTGATAATTTCATGGGGGGTGAAGAAGCGGTTGATTATGGTTTAATTGACGCGGTTCTGTCCCACCGTAGCACCCCTGTCAGCGCAACGGAGTGAATTTGTGACCGCTCTGATGATTCATAATAGCCGCGAGGAGTACTGTCTTATGGCGTACTCACTGCACTGGCCACCCGATGCGAGGTTTTCCTGATGAGTAAAGACCGGATTAACAAAGGCGATGAAGGTAAGTTGCTCTACTGTTCATTCTGTGGCAAAAGCCAACATGAAGTGCGCAAATTAATCGCCGGACCTAGCGTCTTCATCTGTGATGAATGTGTTGAGCTATGTAACGATATCATCCGTGAAGAAATGGATGAGCAGGCTCCCACCAACAGCGCTAGCCTTCCTAAACCTAAAGATATTTTTCAGGTACTGAACGAGTATGTGATCGGGCAGGACAGAGCGAAGAAAGTGCTGGCCGTTGCCGTATATAATCACTACAAGCGTCTGGAATTAAAAAACGCTAACGACGATGTTGAAATCAACAAAAGTAATATTTTGCTGATCGGTCCGACGGGTTCAGGTAAGACCTTACTGGCGGAAACACTGGCGCGGCTGCTGGATGTGCCGTTTACCATTGCAGACGCAACAACACTGACTGAAGCCGGTTATGTCGGTGAAGATGTGGAAAACATCATTCAGAAACTGCTGCAAAAATGCGATTACGATGTTGACAAGGCGCAAACCGGCATTGTGTACATTGATGAGATTGATAAAGTCTCGCGTAAATCCGATAACCCTTCGATTACCCGCGATGTATCCGGCGAAGGCGTACAGCAAGCGCTGCTTAAGCTCATTGAAGGCACGGTGGCGTCCGTACCGCCACAAGGGGGTCGTAAACATCCGCAGCAAGAATTTTTACAGGTCGATACCAGCAACATTTTATTCATCTGCGGAGGCGCTTTTGCGGGGTTAGAAAAAGTCATCCGCGCCCGCTCAGAAAAGGGCGGGATTGGCTTTTCGGCAGAAGTCAAAAGCCAACAAGACCGCCACTACAATGATTTGCTGGACGCTATTGAACCGGAAGATCTGATCAAATACGGGCTGATCCCAGAATTTGTGGGGCGTCTACCCGTGATTGCGACTCTGCATGAACTCGATGAAGCGGCTTTAATGCAGATACTCGTGGAACCCAAAAACGCGATCACCAAACAATTTGCCCGCTTATTCGCCATGGAAGACTGCGAAATTGAGTTTCGTGAAGCGGCCTTACGAGCCGTGGCGCGTAAAGCCATGGAACGCAAAACAGGAGCGCGTGGCCTACGCACCTTACTGGAACAGGTGTTACTCGACACCATGTACGATTTACCCAGTATGGAGCATGTGGCTAAAGTCGTGGTCGATGAGACGGCCATTAACGGTGATGTACAACCGTACATCATTTACCAACAGTCTGAACCACGTCGCGCTGCGTCATCGGACTGAGACTGAATTGACGGCGTTGGTGTCACACGACGGTTTATAGTGACGGCAACGCCAACCGTTTTTCTGCCTATTGCGGCCTATTATGGGCTGCTTTCCGCGTCGAGGTTTTATCATGGCACACCATCCTAACCCATCCCTTGATTACTATGCTCAACGCACTCTGCCCATTTTACCCCTGCGCGATGTCGTCGTATATCCACATATGGTGATCCCTCTGTTCGTGGGTCGGGATAAGTCAGTACGGGCTTTGGAAAGTGCCATGGAACAAGGCAAGATGATTCTGCTGCTTGCCCAAAAAAGCGCGGATGTTGACGATCCCCATGAGGATGATTTATACGATTTGGGCACGATTTCCAATATTTTACAACTGCTGAAATTACCCGATGGCACGGTCAAAGTATTGGTCGAAGGCAGTATGCGCGCCTGCATTAACTACTACCGCGAAGTCGATACCACCTTCACAGCAACCGTCAGTCCGCTGGAATACGAAAACCATTCCCCAGGGCGCGAAAGCGAAATCATGATGCGCTCTGTGCTCAATGTGTTCGATCAATACGTCAAGCTGAATAAAAAAATCCCTAGCGAGGTTCTGGCCTCCTTATCCGGTATCGACGAGCCTGGGCGGTTAGCGGATACCATTGCGGCACACATGAGCATGAAGCTCGATGAGAAACAAAAAATCCTCGAAATTCTGGATGCCTATGACCGACTCGAATATCTATTGCAAGTGATACAGGGTGAAAATGATGTCCTGCAAGTCGAAAAGCGTATTCGGACTCGGGTTAAGCAGCAGATGGAACGCAGCCAACGCGAGTATTATCTCAATGAGCAAATCAAAGCCATTCAAAAAGAACTGGGTGATTTAGACGACACCCCTAATGAACTTGAAGAGCTGGCGAGAAAAATCGAAACCATCGGCATGCCACAGGAGGCCAAAACCAAGGCCAAGGCTGAGTTAAACAAGTTGAAAATGATGTCGCCGATGTCAGCGGAAGCAACCGTGGTGCGTAATTATCTCGACTGGCTGATCAGCGTCCCGTGGAAAAAACAAGCACGGATTCGTCACAATTTAGCGGAAGCTGAACGCATACTCGACGAGGATCACTACGGTCTAGAGTCCGTCAAAGAGCGAATTATCGAATATCTAGCGGTTCAACAGCGTTCCCGCAAACTCAAAGGCCCGATTCTGTGTTTGGTCGGCCCTCCAGGGGTCGGCAAAACCTCTCTCGGACGTTCCATCGCTCGTGCGACCAATCGTAAATTTACCCGGATGTCATTAGGCGGGGTGCGGGATGAGGCCGAAATTCGCGGCCATCGGCGCACTTACATCGGGTCTTTGCCGGGGAAGATCGTCCAAAATCTAGCGAAAATTGAGTCGCGTAATCCACTGTTTCTCTTAGATGAAATTGATAAAATGTCGATGGATTTTCGCGGTGATCCCAGTTCAGCGCTGCTTGAAGTGCTCGATCCTGAACAAAACAATACATTCAGTGACCATTATCTCGAAGTGGATTTTGATCTTTCCCATATCATGTTTGTGGCCACCGCCAATACCATGAATATTCCCGGCCCTTTACTGGATCGTATGGAAGTCATCCGCCTGCCGGGATACACTGAAGATGAAAAAATTAATATTGGTCAACGCTATTTACTCCCCAAGCAAACCACCAATAATGGGCTAAAAAAAGGCGAGATGACTATTCGCGAAGCCGCATTGCGCGGTATTGTCCGCCACTACACCCGCGAAGCTGGGGTGCGTAATCTGGAGCGAGAAATCTCCAAAATTTGTCGTAAAGTGGTCAAACAAGTGACCCTCAAGCCGAAAGATCAACAAACCATCATCAGTCCAAAAAATCTGGACAAATACCTTGGGGTGCCGCGCTATCGCTACGGTTTGGCCGAACAAGAAGATCAGATCGGCCAAGTGACCGGACTGGCCTGGACTGTGGTCGGCGGCGAGTTGCTGACCATCGAGGCGGCATTAGTCCCTGGAAAAGGCAAATTGCTGCATACAGGTCGAATTGGCCATGTGATGCAAGAGTCCATACATGCGGCGATGACGGTGGTGCGCAGTCGCGCCAACAACTTAGGCATCACTGTCGATTTCTACCAAAATAATGACTTTCATATCCATGTGCCAGAAGGAGCCACACCCAAAGACGGCCCAAGTGCCGGTATCGGCATGTGTACGGCATTAATCTCCGCGCTGACGCAAATTCCAGCGCATGCGAATGTTGCTATGACTGGTGAAATCACTTTACGCGGTCAAGTGCTGCCAATTGGTGGCCTCAAAGAAAAATTATTGGCCGCCCATCGTGGGGGGTTGCAGATCGTGATCATCCCAGAAGACAATAAAAAAGATTTGGTGGATATACCAAAAAACATCTTGAACAAACTGGATATCCGGCCTGTTAAATGGATTGATGAGGTGCTAGAAATTGCGTTACGGCAGCTTCCGCAACCGGATGCCGATGGTACTCTACCTGAAATCGGAGCGCAAAAGCCTTCAGAATCACGGCAACCTGCCGACAGTATCGTGGCTCACTAGCGAACGTCCATGATTTTGGGATACTGTTAGCGTTTGCCATCGTAACGGATATCATCCTATGATAATGTTCAAGGTCGCTGCAGTGCTGTTGTAGCGTTGATCGGCCAATCTGCCCATACACAATGTTGCCAAGGGATACTTTACATGAATAAAACAGATCTAATTGCGGCGGTCGCTGAGTCGGCTGAATTGTCTAAAACAGCGTCTGCCCGAGCCGTTGATGCCACACTGGCCGCGATTACAGAAGCACTTAAATCGGGGGAGCAGGTCACACTGATCGGCTTTGGGACGTTTTCAGTCCGTGACCGAGCGGCGCGTAACGGTCGTGACCCACGTACCGGAGAAACCATAAAAATCAAAGCCTCAAAAGTACCCGCTTTTAAAGCTGGTAAAGGGCTAAAAGATGCGATATTATAGGTGACCTTGAGGGTGCTTAGCTCAGTTGGGAGAGCATCGCCCTTACAAGGCGAGGGTCGGGGGTTCAAGCCCCTCAGCACCCACCAATTAATTTTTTGGAGCGGTAGTTCAGTTGGTTAGAATACCGGCCTGTCACGCCGGGGGTCGCGGGTTCGAGCCCCGTCCGCTCCGCCAAATTAATACAACAGCTTGCCAGTCATTCAATTTTCTGGAGCGGTAGTTCAGTTGGTTAGAATACCGGCCTGTCACGCCGGGGGTCGCGGGTTCGAGCCCCGTCCGCTCCGCCAGATCACAATACAGCGTCTGCTGTTATTCGGTAAGATGCGATTCACTGTATTTGCATTGGGGGTGCCTTTATAATCAAGGCACCCTTTTTCGTTTCCGCCTGTATAGAATGCACACACCATGTTACTAGCTATCAGAGAACGCCTGACCGGTTGGGTCGCTTACACCATCGTTATCCTGCTCAGCGTACCTTTTGCGCTGTGGGGCATTAACTCCTATCTCGACGGCGGCGGCCCTACTGAGGTCGCTAAAGTGGGCAAAGCGGAGATTTCTCAAAATGAATTTCAGCGGGCATTCCGTCAACAATTAAGCCAACTGCAAGCGCAAGGCATTGATCCAAACCGCTTGGATGATGAGCTATTACGCCGCTCCGTACTCGAACAACTGATTACCGCTCGGATTATCGAACAGACCAGCCGAGATTTAGGTCTGCGCGTCAGTGATCAGCAATTAGACCAAGTGATTCGTAGCCTACCCGCCTTCCAAGATAATGGGCGCTTCGATATCGAGCGTTATCAGCGCCGTTTACTGCAAGAAGGCTATTCTGCGGTTGGTTTTGAAGAGATGTTGCGCGAGGCGCTGGTCGCTGAGCAATTACAACAGGGGATGATCGAGTCAGCGTTTCTGACCAGTGCTGATTTACACGACTACCTGCGCTTGCAACATCAGCGCCGCCGCTTTGAGTATCTGGTGTTCTCGCTTGATGATCACCGTGGCGCCATTGATATCGATGCCGAGACGATCGAGGACTTCTACCAGGCCAACCCAGGGCTGTTTCTCAGCCCGGAACAAGTTCGCTTAGAGTACCTCGAATTGACCGTTGATGAGCTAGCGGCTCATATTGCGGTTGATGAACAAGCCCTACAAGCAGAGTATCAGCGCCGCTCAGAGCAGTTTTCGGTAGCGGAACGACGCCAAGCGTCACATATTCTAATCCGTGTTGTTGATGATGAGGACGAGCACGCCATTGCCGCTGCTCGCGACCAAGCCGAAGACCTCCATCAGCGCATTCTCGCTGATGATGCCGATTTTGCCGACGTACTGGCGGATGCTCTGGATCAGGCGAATGTCGAAGGTGGCGAGCTAGGGACGATTGAACCCGGATTGATGGACCCCAGCTTTGAAAACGCCTTATTTGCACTCGCTGAAGTCGGAGCCGTCAGCCCACCCATCCGTACTCGCTTTGGGTTCCATATCATTCGACTGGATGGCATTCGTGAAGGTGAAACCACGCCGTTTGCGGATGTGCGCGATGAACTTGCCGGCGATTTGCGCCTGATGCAAGCAGAACGCCAATTCTTCGACGCGGCGGAAACCTTAGCCAATATCACATTCGAACAGCCGGATAGCTTATTCCCTGCCGCAGAAATGCTGGATCTACCCGTGCAGGAGTCGGACTGGATTGATCGCTCCAGCCGCTCGGGAATCGCTCGCCATGAGCAAGTGCGCAACGCCGCATTCAGCCCCGATGTGCTGATGGATCGCTTGAACAGCCCCGCCTTAGAACTGGAGCCGGGTCATGTGATAGTGCTGCGCATTGCCGACTATCAACCGGCAGATATTTTGCCGCTGGAAGACGTGCGTGAACAGATTGTCACCATTCTCCGTGACCAACAGGCCATCGAGCGTTTGCAGCGCGAACTGGAAGAGGCGCTGAGCACCGCCCGCTCAGGTCTTTCTCTAGCCGAACTGGCCGACGCCACTGGCGCGGTATTACAACAACCCGAGCCAGTGACGCGAACCGCCCAAGAGCTGGATGCTCGGCTACTGGCGACGGTATTCGAGCTGACTCCGCCCTCTGCCGGAGAGGTGCGCCATGCGGTGGGTGAACTGAGCAACGGCGATCAAGCCTTGCTGGCCTTGCACGAAGTCATCCCCGGTGACATCGCCGCAGACGATCCAGAATGGGTGCAACTGCGGGATCAACTTGGTATGCGCATGGGTGACCAACAATTCGAGCACTTTATTGGTTATCGCCGCCAGCAACTGGATATCCGTATCCGCGAAAGCCGCCTCCAGTAAGGTGAATTACAGACCTGCGACCGCAACCGTATTAAAACCGGCGTCCACATAAGTGATCTCGCCGGTGATCCCGGAAGCTAAATCGGAGCACAGAAAGGCCGCCGCATTACCGACCTCATCAATGGAGACCGCACGGCGCAGTGGTGCGGCGCCTTCAAACGCTTCCAGCATTTTGCGAAACCCACCAATGCCCGAAGCCGCTAGGGTACGAATCGGGCCGGCAGAGATTGCATTGACCCGAATCCCCTCGGGTCCAAGCGATTGGGCGAGATAGCGGACATTGGCTTCTAAACTCGCCTTAGCAACACCCATGACGTTGTAGTTTGGTACCGTACGCACCCCACCCAAATAACTCATGGTGATTAACGCGCCTTGGCGGCCTTGCATCATCGGCAGACCTGCTTTAGCTAAAGCGGCAAAACTGTACGCACTGATGTCATGGGCAATACGAAAGTTGTCACGGTCAACACTGTCCACATAGCGCCCTTCAAGCGCTTCACGCGGCGCATAGGCCACCGAGTGGACAATGATATCCAGACCCTCCCAATGCGCTTGCAACCCCGTAAATAAGTCCGCAATCTGCGTATCCTCAGCCACATCACAGGGTAAAACTATCTGACTGTCACACTCAGCCGCCATTTTTTCAACACGCGGGCGCAGTTTATCGCCTTGATATGAAAAAGCCAGCGCGGCTCCTTCACGGTGCATAGCGCGAGCAATCCCCCAGGCAATCGAACGATTGCTGGCCAGTCCGACAATTAGGGCGCGTTTACCGGCAAGAAAACCCATGTTAATTCCTCTAGATAGTGAGCTGTGAATAAAGACTGTACCGATGAGGCCAGCGAGATTACGCCCTCGCTGCAAATCATGGCACAATGAACCCATCAAAAGATAACAGCTTATGAGTCGAGAATCACATTGTATAACCGTCAAATTGTACTGGATACAGAAACCACCGGCTTAGAGGTCAAGGAAGGTCATCGGATCATCGAGATCGGTGCCATCGAGATTTGTAACCGCCGCCTGACCGGTGAGTCACTCCATTATTATTTACAACCTGACCGCCCTGTGGATCGCGACGCTCAAGCCATTCACGGCATCAGCGATGAGTTTTTGGCCGATAAGCCTCGGTTTACCGAACGGGCTAGCGAGTTCATGGCGTTTATCCGCGATGCCGAACTGGTGATCCATAATGCCCCGTTTGATGTCGGTTTTCTCAACCACGAACTCACCCGTTCGGGCTATAAGACCCCGCTGGAGCAACACTGCACGATTACCGATACCTTGGTTCTGGCCAAGCGACTGCATCCGGGTCAGCGCAATTCCCTAGATGCACTGTGTCGCCGTTATAACGTCGATAACAGCCGCCGAGATTTACACGGCGCCCTCTTAGACGCGGAAATTCTCGCCCGCGTGTATTTAGCCATGACGGGAGGCCAATTGGCTCTGGGTCTGGATCAGGCTCCTATAATGCCGCAAGGTCGCCATGATTCCAGCATAACGGTCAACGATAAACCGCGAGCGCAGTTACGGATTATCTCCGCCCAGCCGTCTGAACAGGCGCAACATCAACACTTTCTCGATATGCTCGACGCTAAAGCCGGTGCAGTATGCCTATGGCGGCAGATGGAACCCAAACCTGCCGATGATCATCCCTGCTGACGCTTTACCCACTTAGCTGGCTACACTTATTGGGTATCACCGCTATCAAACCCTCTCCCAAAGGGAGAGGGCATTTGAGGCAAGGGGGCTGAACGCTTACTGACTCACTGCAATGCGCCGTGGTAGCGCTTTCTCCTGCTTGGGAATGCTGACCAGCAGTACGCCGTTTTTATAATCGGCTTTAATCCCATCCGCATTGGCGGTATCCGGCAGGGCGAAACGGCGATAAAACTCACCCCGCACCCGCTCAGTACGGCGGTATTCATCACGCCGTTCTTCTTTTTCCCAATGACGCGATCCTTTGAGCATTAACACCCCATTGTCCATAGTGATGTCAATGTCTTCGGGGTTCACGCCGGGCAGATCGACATGAATCAGGAATTGGTTAGCCTCTTCCTTAATATCCACTGCCGGGACCCAGTGACCGGTAACAACGCTGGAGTCATCATTATCGGCTCCGGCATTCGGCCAATCTTGCATCAGTCGATTCATTTCCTGTTGGAAATTGCGCAGTATGCCCCAGGGTTCTTGACGAATCATGTTCATGGTAATCACCTCTTCAATACTTGAGTTGATAACAACGATTGCCTGTTGCCTCTTAATTTGGGGACGGCAATCTGGGTTTCAAGAGAGATTAATTTTTTGCAATTTTTACTTGCCTAGCCAAGTGCTTGCGGTCATCATGCCAG